>JABWBL010000034.1 GCA_013360535.1 Planctomycetaceae bacterium | reverse complement strand
CGAATCGACGGCCGACGCCGCGCCGAAGTACGAGCGCTGCGCGTAGCCGAACGTGTCGGCGCGCACGCGCAGCTTGTCGCCCAGCCGCGCCTTGAGCAGCGCAGCGAGCTTGTCGCCGAGCGCACCCGAGCCCGAGAGCTGCACGTTGCCGTGGCTGTCGGTCTCCTTCGAGTCGGCGAAGAGCTTGCCCGCCGCGTCGTGGATGCCCTCGCTGACCGCGACGATGCAACGCCCCAGACGCTTGTTGACCGCGTCGACCGAAGCGACGAATTCCTCTGGCTGGAAGGCCGTTTCCGGCAGGTACACGAGGTGCGGACCGTCGTCGGGATGCTGGCGCGCGAGCGCGCTCGCGGCCGTCAGCCAGCCCGCGTTGCGGCCCATGACGACGTTGATCTTGATCCCCGGCAGGCTGCGCACGTCGACGTTGTCGCCGAGGAAACACAGCGAGACGTAGCGCGCCGCCGAGGGATACCCCGGGCAGAAGTCGGTCGCGCGCAGGTCGTTGTCGATCGTCTTCGGCACGTGGTAGAGCACGAGCTCGTGCCGCTCGCGCGCCGCCATCTCCGACAGGATGTGCGCGGTCTCGGCCGAGTCGTTGCCGCCGATGTAGAAGAAGTAGCGCACGTCGTGGCGCTTGAGCACCGCGAAGGCGCGCTCGCACTCTTCGACCGTCGGCTTCTTGCGCACCGAACGCAGCGCGGCTCCCGGCACCTGCGCCACGGCCTCGAGCGTCTCGCGCGACTCGGCGCCGAGGTCGATCAGGTTCTCCTCGAGCACGCCCTTGAAGCCGTGCAGCGAGCCGTAGACCTTGCCGATCATGGAGCTCGCCAGCGCCGTCTCGACGACGCCGACGAGGGACTGGTTGATGACGTGCGTCGGACCGCCGGACTGGCCGATCAGGGCGTTGCCCTTGGGGGCGCTCACGGTGGGTTCCCTTCGGGGGATGGGGCTTGCGGGGAGAGGGTGGGTCGAGCCGGAGGCCGGAACGGGTCCGGGGAGTTCCCCGGACCGTTCCGCAAGCCCTGACCCTAGCTCCCCCACCCGCCCACTCCAAGCAGCCCGCGGACGTAGCGAGCGCCCTCTTGCGCCGCCGAAGCCCGCTGCTATGCTCCCCCGCCCTCGGGTTCGCCCGAGACGGCGCGCAGGGCTCCAACCCGCTACTGCCTACGAGGCCTGCGCTGCCCCGACTGACGCGATCCAAGGTGCCCTCGTGGCGGAATTGGCAGACGCACCAGCTTGAGGTGCTGGCGGGTAACACCGTGGTGGTTCGAATCCACTCGAGGGCACCACCTCTACGCGCGGCCTGCGGCCTAGGCAGGGCTAGCGTGGGCCGCGTTGCCGCGAACCACCACGCGTGGACCTCGCAGGCAGAGCCTGCTTGGGGATCCGGCGCAACGACGCCAAAGCGTCGTCGCGGTCGGCGGCTGCGCCTCCGACTCCCCGGCTTACCGGTTCGAATCCACTCGAGGGCACCACCTCTCCGGAGAAAGCGCTGCCGGAGGTCCAGGCCGGGGGACCGCGAAACCGCGAGATGCCTGGCCGGAGGGCCTCTGGAGTGACGGGCGGAAGAAAGTGCGCGGTGACCTCGGGCGGGATCCTGAGGCACAATTGCGGAGTCCTAGGGAGCCGACAAGGAAGCCGCATGAAACGAGTCGTGGGGGGAGTGGCGCTGCTCGCGCTCGCGCTGGCGGCGCAGGGGCAGAACTGCCATCTGGTCGGCGGGGCGGGGACGTTTCCGCTGAGCGGGTCGGACGACGGCCTGTGGCCGGGTGTGCTGCCGTCGGGGCCGCTCGTGATGTCGCAGACGGTCAGCGCGCCGGCGGGAGCGACGGTGGCGCGCGTGCGGCTGCTCGGACTGCAGCACAGCTGGTCGACGGACGTGATGGTCGTGCTCCGCGATCCCGCCGGAACGCGGCACCTGCTCTTCCAGCGCGACAACGGCTCCAACTGCGGCGGCTGCGGCGACGACTTCTTCGGCACGTACACGATCTCGGCCGCGTCGACGCTCGCGTGGTCGGCCTGTGGCCTGGGAATCCTCCCGCAGGCGGATTACGCGCAAGAGTTCGGCAGCTGGCCTTCGGGCAGCGCGGGAGTGCTCAACACGCCGATGGCGCAGATCCCGGTCACCTCCGGCACGTGGAGCCTCGAGCTGTACGACTGGTGCGAGCTCGCCGACGATGGAGCGCTCAGCGCGTGGGAGCTGTGCTTCGACGTGCCTCCCCCACCGCCGAACGAGCAGTGCGCGCCCTACCAGCAGGCCGGTGAGTTCATCCCGGGCTTCGGCGCGACACAGGGCACATTCCCGACCGTCCTGCCGGGCGGAGTCGCGTCCTCGTCGCTGCAGTACTGGCCTTCGCCGGGAGCGGAGCTCTCGGGCGTACGGCTGTTCGGCCTGCAGCACGACCGGCGCGACGACGTGATGATCGTGCTCGAGGATCCCGCGGGCGCGCAGCACTTGATCTTCCAGCGCGACGACGGCGCGGGCTGCAGCGGCTGCGCCGACGACTTCTTCGGCGACTACACGTTCACGTCGCGCCTCGCGCCGACCCTGCCGCCCTGCGGCAGCGCGAACCCGCTCGTCTCGGGCACCTACGCGCAGGAGTTCGGCAGCTGGCCCCCGGGCCTGCACGGCATCGACACCACTCCGCTCGCGCTGATCCCCGCGCTCCCCGGCCTGTGGACGCTGCACGTCTACGACTGGTGTTCGAGCTCCGGGTCAGGCTCCTTCGACGGCTGGCAGCTGTGCGCCAACCTGCCTCCGCCGCCGACGAACTACTGCACGGCGGGCGTGAGCACCGCCGGTTGCTCCGCCGCACTCACCTCGGGCGCGAACCCCAGCGTGAGCGGACAGACCACGCCCTACCTGCTCGCCTCGATGATCGAAGGCCAGCGCTCCGGCCTGATCTTCTATTCGATCACCGGCCGCTCGCAGGCCCCGTGGAACACCTCGAGCTTCCTGTGCGTGAAGGCCCCGACGCAGCGCACCGGTGCCCTCAATTCCGGCGGCAACGCGGGCCAGTGTGACGGCGAGTTCCTGCTCGACTGGAACGACTTCCAGAACACCCACCCCAACGCGCTCGGCCGCCCCTGGTCCGCCGGCGACAAGGTTTTCGTGCAGGCGTGGTTTCGCGACCCGCCCGCAGGGAAGTCGACAACGCTTTCCAACGCCTTGGAATTGACCTACTTGCCGTAATCGGCGACTTGCGCCTTCCGCTTTTCGCCTTTTCGCCCGAGCAGGACGGCTCGGGTGCTTTTCATTCTTCCGGGTCGAGCGGAGTGACGGCGGTAAAGGCGAGGTCGAAGTACTTGGGGTCCCACGCGAGCGTGAGCAACGCGACGGAGCAGGCTTCGAAATAGGTGATCTGCCGGTCGAGCGCCGCGCGCAGCGGCGGCACCTTGTCGCGGATGAGCTCCTGCTCGCGCAGTTGCAGCAATGGAGTCAGCTGCTCGTCGACGGCCGCCTGCGCTTCGGCGTCGAGCTGGCCGCGGCGCTTGCCGGGGTATTGGTCGCGCACGATGCGCTCTTCCTCGCGGGCGCGGACGAGGTCCCAGTCGATCTCGGCCTTGACGCGGTCGAGCGCGTCGCGCTGCGCGAATTGCCGCAAGGTCGGCGCGAGCGCGCGCGGATTGAGCCAGATGAACAGGTTGCTCGCGGGCAAGGCCTCGTTGACGAGCTGCGCGAAATCGGGCCGGTCGGAGAGGCGCTCGACCTGCAGGTTGGGATTGGAGCGATTGAGCAGGTCACTCGTCAGCTGGAACGAATTCGAGATGAAATACAGGTCGGCGTTGCGCGCGACCGCGATGTGGCCGGTGCCGGGCACGAACGGAGACCAGAATTCCCAGGCCTCGAAGCCGCCCGAGAGGTTGTTGATGAACACGCCGCGGCCGCCATTGCGGCCCTGCAGTCCAAAACGGCCTTGATTGTCGTTGACGAGCTTCTGCAGCTCCGCGATGCGCTTGTGCGCACGCTCGGAACCCTCCGTCCACAGCACGAGCGCCCAGGCCGACACGGGCGTGTCGTCGTGCGGCGGGTCCTTCTCGGCGTTGGTCGGGAAGTCGTTCTGGCGCGCGATCACGCCGATGCGCCCCTTGAAGAGCGTGTCGAACTCCTTGATCGCGGCGGCGGTGCCGGAGAACTGGCCCGTGCTGCGCAGCGTGTCGTCGAGCAGCTGGCGCTGGGCGGGCTCGAGCGCGGAATAGAGCTCCATCAGGAACTCCGCCAGCGGGATTTCCGCGTGCGCGAGCACCTGCGTGTCGGGCCGCGCGATGCGCGCCAGCGAGTCGACGATCGACTTCGACTCGCGGCCACGCAGGCGGTAGAGCGTCTTCTGGAAGGCGCTGATCGTCTCGCTCGAGAGCTCCCCGTGCGCATCGACCACGACGCCGCGGTCGAAGCCGACGGTGCCGGCGACCGTGCGCACGCTGCCGAGCTGGAACATGCGCGCGAGCATCGCGATCCACGGCTGCTCGGCGTTCATGTCGGGCCAGCGCCCGTTGATCTGGAGCTTCTCCGCCATCGTGCGCCAGTCGACGTAGACCTCGAGGTCGTGCCCGTCGGACGTGCGCCGCGCTTGCTGGATGTTGTCGTTGTAGGCCGCGCTGAGGCCGAAGGATTCCTGTCCCCCACGCGCCTGCAGGTCGCGCGCCGCCGCGACCAGCTCCTGCGACGTGCCCGCGATCACGATGTCCTGGATGCGCGCGACGTGCAGCGGCCGCTGGAGCTGACCGCCCGAGACCGTGACGTAGCCCTCCTGCGGCATCACCGCGAGGCCCTGCTCCTCGAGCCCGGCGAGGCCGGGGAAGTCGAGCGCCGCGACGGCGAGCTTGCCCATCCAGCTCGCGCGCGCGTACACGGCCCAGTCGGCCTGCTCGAGGCGCGCGCCCTTGAAGTAGCCCGCGAGCGCGAGCTCCTTGCCGCCGGCCGCCTTCAGCGGATCGAGCCCAAGCTTCGCGATCTCCGCCGCGACGGAATCGAGCTGCGCCTCGAGGTGCAGGCTCGCCTCGAGCTCCGCGCGCTCCGGCGCCCCCAGCCACGTGCGCCACGCCTTCGTGCGGTCGAGCTCGTCCTGCACGGCGAGCCGCGGCACTCCGTCGAAGTCGTTCTCGAGCCCCGACTTGGCGACGAAGAAGTCGACGCCACGCGGCACGAGCGTCGACACGTCCGCGTCGTAGTCCGACTCGGTCGGGCTGAACACGAAGGTCGAGAAGGCGAAGTACCCCGCGAACAGGAGCACGGCGAGGAGGATCAGGGCGATGCGCAGCAGGCGGGATCGAAAGCTCATGGAGGGCGGGGCTCGAGGTCGGGGAGAGCGTGACGGCGCCCGCGGGAAGAGTCCAGCCTGAGGCGCCGCCTCCGCCGGGATGTCTCGAAACGCCGGGCTCTCCGCTCCAGAGCGAGACGACCGGGCGCGCCAGAGCTTCCCCAAGGCCGCTCGGCTTGACCTTCCGGCCGCTTTCCTCGATGGTCTTGGGGACCGCGCGCGCCGCTTGGCCCCGCCGGAATCCAAGCCCGATGCCCCTCTCCGAACGCGCCCGCGCCATCTCCCTCTCCGTCACGCTGGCCCTCGACGCCCGCGCCAAGGCCCTCGCCGATCAGGGCCGCGACATCATCAACATGTCGGTCGGGGAGCCCGACTTCCCCGCGCCCAAGGTCGTGCGCGAGGCCGCCAGCCGCCGCGTGCTCTCCGGCGACGTGCGCTACACGCCTGCGGCGGGCACCAAGGCGCTGCGCAAGGCGATCGGTGAGCAGGTCGGCTCACTGCGGGGCATCGCGGCCTACGCGCCCGAGGAAGTCACCGTCTGCCACAGCACCAAGCACGCGCTCTCCGGCGCGATGCTCACGCTGGTCGACCCCGGCGACGAGGTGCTGCTGTTCCTGCCGGCCTGGGTGAGCTACGTCGAGATCGTGCGCATCGCCGGTGGCGTGCCGGTCTCGGTGCCCTCGCGCGCCGACTGCGGCCCGGACTTCGACGCCATCGAGCGCGCGATCACGCCGCGCACGAAGGCCGTGCTGCTCAACAGCCCCAGCAACCCGACCGGCTACGTGTGGACCCACGACGAGGTGCGGCGCCTCGCCGAGCTGTGCGAGCGCAAGGGCCTGTGGATCCTCTCCGACGAGATCTACCGGCGCCTCGTGTACGAAGGCGAGCCGAACCTGAGCCCGGCCTCGATCAGTCCCGCGATCCGCGCGCGCACGGTCGTGCTCGACGGCGCCTCGAAGTCGCTCGCGATGACCGGCTACCGCATCGGCTTCGCCGCCGCCCCGCGCGAGATCGCCGGCGGCATCGAGCGTCTGCACTCGCACCTCACCGGCGCGCCGAACACCGTCAGCCAGGAGGGCTACCTCGCCGCGCTGACCGGACAGGAACCGCCGGAAATCGCGGAGATGTGCGCGGAGTTCGACCGCCGCCGCCGCTGGCTCGTCAGCGCGCTCGAGGACATGGGCCTGACCGTTCCGTGGCCACGCGGCGCGTTCTACGCCTTCCCCGACGTGCGCGCCTACCTCGACGAGCGCGGCACGCGCGGCTTCTGCGAGGACGTGCTCGAGAAGGAGAACCTCGCGCTCGTGCCCGGCACCGCCTTCGGCGTCGACACGCACGTGCGGCTCTCCTACGCGCTCTCGCTCGACGCGATCCAGAAGGCCGCCGCGCGCCTGCGCAACTTCCTCGAGAAGCACCCGCACCGTGCCGCCGCGCTCGCGAGCGCTGGCGCGAGGCGCTGAACAGGCCGCGGGCCCGGAGCGCTGAGTGCGCTGCCGGGCCCGTGGTCCCCTTCCCTGGGGTTTGGTTCAGCGGCTGGCGAGGCGCGTGTCGACGGGCGCCGTGAAGAGCGCGCGCTCGCGGCGCCAGTTGGAGTCGTAGAGCGCGACCTCGCGGTCGTCCTCGACCACGAACTTGCCGTTGGAGAGCGCGCGGATCTCGAGCCACTCGCCCTCGTCGGGCCCGATCTCGAGCTCGCGGTCGCGGGCGAGGTCGAACAGCATGCGCCGCGTGCCCTGCACGGCGACGAAGTAGCGGCCGTCGGCGCCCTCGACCCAGCGCGGCTCGTCGGCGAGCCACGGGCCGTCGACCAGCGCGCCGTTGGTGGAGTCGAGCACGCGCACGCGGTTCTCGAGCGTACGTTCGGTGACGAGCAGCTTGCGGCCGTCGACCGAGAGCGACCAGTCGAAGCGGATCGCGTTGGTCTCGACGAGCTCGTCCTGCAGGTTGTTGGCGCAGTCGAAGCGCTTCAGGTACTGCACGCCGCCGACCGTCGACGTGAAGAAGCCGATGCCGGGCTGCGGGCTGAGCTCGCAGCGCGACTCGCCGCGCGACTCGAGCTCGGCGCGCTGGCCGGTCGCGCTCCACGAGACGCTGCGCAGCGTGCGCCCGTCGATCGCCTTGCGCTCGCTGACCTCGCCCCAGGGCTCGCGCGTCGTGCGCGCCTCGTCGCGCATCAGCTGGCGGTCGCGCGTCCAGCGCGAGACCTCGCCCGTGGTGACGTCGATCCAGCGCATCTCGGGCACCCCGTGCTCGGTGTTGACCACCTGCACGCGCACGTGGCCGTGTTCGTCCCAGCCGATGGTCTGCGGCCCCGACGGGTGCACGTCGAGGATCTCGCGCTGGACGCCGCTCTCGACCGGCACGATCCAGCAGCGCAGCTCATCCGACCAGCCGCGCGAGCCGAGCACGGCCACCCAGCGCCCGTCGGGCGAGAGCCGCGCCTCGAGCCGGTAGGGCTCCCGCGCGCGCGCCTCGGGCGCCGGGCCGGAAACGGAAGGAAGCCCCGAGCCAGCGAGGGCCGAGGGGCAGAGCGATGCGACGAAGAGAGCGGCAAGGAGGCCGCCCGAGTGGGTGCAGTGGGTCATGTTCTTCTCCCGGCGCACCTTTCGGCCGCCCGGGGGCCACGCCCTTGAGGCAAAGCGACTTCCTAGGGCGACGCCGTGGGACGGGGAGAAGAATCGGCAACGGAACCCCGGCGCAAACTGGGCCGGGCCGCCCATTCCCGCAGGAGTGGACGGCCCGGCGTGGTCGAGCGCGCTGTCGCGCCCCGCGAGGCGTTCCTCAGGGGCAAACGGTCCAGTGCAGGCCGTTCGACAGGTTCGTGGACTTCGGAGCCGGCGGGTCGCGGAACCAGAACTGGCCGTCGAAGGTCTGGCCGACGGCGAGCGGATTGCCGAGCGCGGTCGGGTTGGCGGCCATGTACGCGAGCCAGTCGAGCTGGTGCGAGCCGTTGCACTGGCCGGCGGTGCCGCCGGAGCTCGCGCTGAACGTGCGCTGCGTCGGAGCGCGCACGCACAGGTAGCTCGTGCTGCCCAGCGCCCACTGTTGGATCAGCTGGCCGTTGATGCTGTAGAAGAACAGCGTCGAACGCTGGCCCTCGAGGTTGGACACCGAGATCTGGAAGCCGCTCGTCGCGCCCGCGCTCGGGGTGCCGCTCGACGCCACCGCCGCGACGCAGCCGTTGCCGCTGGTCGACGACGTGCAGTAGGCGACCGGCGGTGCGCAGAAGGAGCCCGCACCGGCGAAGGCGAGGCCATCGAGCGCACCGTAGCCCGAGCCGACCTGCGTGCGCGCGAGGCCGTTCGCGACGTCGAAGGAGAGGAAGTTGCCCGACCAGTCGACGATGTAGAGCGAGTTGCTCGACGGCACCCAGGTCATGCCGCAGTTGTTGATGAAGCCCGAGCTCGGCGCGAGCTGGGTCTGCGCGCCGGTGTTCGTGTCGATCGTGTGGAACGTCGAGGGTCCGGCGTAGATGCCGACGAGGCTCGACGTGCTGCCGACCCACGCGATGCTGTCGAGGCCGACGCCGGGATTGCCGATCAGCGTCGCGGCGCCGGTCGAGCGGCTGATCTCGTAGACGCCGAAGCTGCTGGTCGACGCGCTCCCGTAAAGCTTGTTCGAGACCGGGTCGTAGGCGAGCCCGAAGATGTCGTTCACGCCCATCGAACCGACGAGCGTCGCCGCGCCGGTCTGCGTGTTGACGGTGTAGAGGTTGCTCGGGAACGAGCCCCAGCCGGTCGACAGGTACAGCGTGTTGGTCGAGCTGTCCCAGGCGAGGTCGCCGAAGCTGTAGCTGATGCCGAGCGCTCCGATGACGCTCAGCTGGCCGGAGACGGTGTCGATCGTGCACAGCTCGTCGGTGTTCTCGTTCACCGTGTAGAGCGTCTCGGCGCTGGCGAGGCCGGAGAGCGGGACGAGGGCGAACAGGGCGTGGAGCCAGTTGAGCTTCAAGGCGAATCTCCTGAGTGCTGGGGTAGCTGCGTGCGGCCGGGGGAGTGGCCCCGACTATGCCACGGAGTCCGTGGGCGCGATACCGCGCAGGCGCTCCGGCGCGACTCGCGAGCGTTCAGGCCGAGTAGAGGTTGCGGGCGCCGGGGAACTCGCCGGCGGCGATCTCCCCCACCCGCTTGAGCAGCGCCGGTTCGTCGGTCGCCGCGAACACGTAGAACTTCCACAGGTCGCGGTAGGCGCGCTCGAGGTCCGCAAGCCGCGGGACGCGCGCGGAGTGCTCCGACAACGGCCGCAGCCCGTCCTCGCCCGGCCAGCGCACGTGCGTCGCGGCCTCCTTGAGCTGCATCTTGCGCGCCGGGCACACGACCATCACTTCGACGTCGCGGCCCGTGGCGAAGCGCACGAGGTCCTCGATGCGCTGCTCGACCGCCGTGCGCGCCGCGTGGCCCTCGAGCGCGAAGTAACGCGCGACGAGCTCGGCCTGCGCGCCTTCGTTCTGCTGGCGCGGGAAGACGCAGGCGCGCTTGGGCAGGCGGCGGTCGCGGTAACGCTGCACGAGCGAGCGGATGCGTCGGCCGGTCGAGGGCGAGCCGCGCTCGCCCGCACGATCGAGCAGGTCGAGGGCCGAATCGTCGGTGGCCGAGTAGAAGTCCTCCTCGTCGACGAGCTTGTCGCGCAGCGCGAGCTCGACCGCCCGCGCCACCAGCGCACCGGCCGCGACCTTCGCGTGGTGGTAGTAGACGCGCTCGCTGAAGTAGTAGCGCGCCTCCAGCATGCGCACGATCTCGCTCAGAATGTCCTCGCGCAGCAGGCTGTGCTTGGCGAGGTCGATGTACAGGTTGCCGCTCGCGCGATCGACCTTGAAGTGCGACACGAGGCGCGGATCGATGCCGATCTTGAGCCCCGTGAAGTACGCGTCGCGCTGCAGGTAATCGAGGATGTCCGAGCAGATCGTGTCGGAATTGATCTGGCGCCAGTAGGCGGGCACCGCGGCCTGCCCGTGCCCTTCGGGGCACAGGACGCCGAGCACGTCCTTGCGCAGGCCGAGCTTCTCGAGCGCCGTGCCGATCTCCGTCTGGACCCCGAGCATGCGCTCGTAGCGATAGGGCGAGTCGTGGCGGTGCATCAGACCCGCCTGATCCTCGACGTGGTGCCCGTACGGGATGTGCGTGATGTCGTGGACGAGCGCCGCCGCGCGGATCACGCGCGTTTCTTCAGGCCCGATGCGCAATTGCTCGCGCGGCGCCTCGCCCGCGGCCCGCTGCGTCGCGTCGACGATCGCCTGCGAGAGGTGCACGGTGCCGATCGAGTGCTCGAAGCGGCTGTGGCGCGCGCCGGGGAACACGAGGTCGGCGCTGCCGAGCTGCTTGATGCCGCGCAGGCGCTGCATCTCGCGCGTATCGAGCAGCGCGAGTTCCTCATGGCTCAGGTAGATGTCGCCGTGCACGGGGTCGCGCACGACACTGAAACGCCGGGAGAGGTCCACGAGAGTCCCGCTCCGTCGCGGGGCGGCGGATGATAGCGGGAAGGGCGCGGGCCGCGGTCACTTCTCCGCGGCCCGCGCGAAGCGGGCGCCCGCATCTGACTCTCCGGGCACCCGCTGGTCTCGTCAGGGTGGTTCAGTCGCTGCGCACGATGCTGCCCGAGCCGGCGATGCTCCTGTTCACCGCCGGATTGCCCCGGTAGAGCACGTCCCCGCTGCCGCTGATCGAGACGTCGAGGGCCTCGCTCGCCCAGACCTGCGCGTCGCCCGAGCCGGCGATCGACACGCTGGCGCGCCGGGTGGCGAGCTCGCGCGCGGCGATGCTGCCGGAGCCGGAGATCGAGGCGACGAGCGAGTCGACCGTGCCGCTGGCGCGGATGCCGCCCGAACCGGAGATCCCCAGGCGCAGGTCGCCGCCGGAGAGGCCGGAGATCGTCGCGTCGCCGGAGCCGTCGAGGCCGTAGGAGGCGAGCGTCGGCGTCGCGAGGTCGACCTCGAGGCGATTCCGGAAGTGGTAACTGCCGGGCTCGAGCTCGATCAGGAGCACGCCGTCGGTCACGGTGGTGCGGACACGCTCGAGCAGGTTGTCGTCGCAGCGCACGACCGCACCCGTCGCCTGACCGACCTGGATGCGGACGTCGGCGGAGCCGTGCACGCGCACCTCGCGGAAGTCGGACAGCGTGCGGGACTGGCTGCCGGGAACGCCGGAGCCGCGCCACTTGGTCACCTTGGAATCGCTCCAGGCGGTGTGGGTGTCGACGTCGCCATCGGCGCCGACGACGAAGACGCAACTGGCGAGCGGAAGGAGGGCGAAGGCCGCGAGCGCGGCGGAGACGAGGGAACGCTGCATGGGACGGAACAACTCCTGGACTGCGTGGGGCGAGAGGGGTTCGGGCCGGAACGCAGGGCCCCTGTGAAGCGGGCCGAGGGAGAAGTTAGCGGGCGAACGCTGCGCTCCTCCATCCGCCCGCGGTTCGGAGTGTGCAACGGTCCTGTCGCCTCGTTCGAACGGCGTATCAGCGTCGCAGCGAGCGCACCAGCGAGCGCGCGCCGGCCTGCTCACGCTCGAAGTCGGCCTTCGACTGCATCCCGCGCCAGCCTTCCGCGCACAGGATCTGCCCACAGATGCCGCCGAGGGTGTTGCCGGGGCCGGGGAGCACGAGCTCGTCCGGCGCGTGCTCGCGCAGCACGACCCGCACCGACTTCGTGAAGTCGTAAGGGTCGGTCACCTGCGTCGTCAGGGTGTAGCGCACGAGCTCCGCGACGTCGGTGGCCCACGGCGTGAAGCGCACGCCACGGCCATCGACGAGCGTCACGCGCGGGGCGCGGAACTCGAGGCGCGCGAGCGTCTCGAGCGCGGCGTCGCTCACGGGCTGCACGAGCGGTGTGTGGTACGCGCCGTGCTGCATCAGGCGGAACGGATACGTGTTCGAACCGAGCTTCACCTGCGGCAGCGCGCCGAGCAGGTGACGGATCCCGTCTTCGGTGCCCGCGAGGACCGCGAAGCCACCGAGCTCGATCGAAGGCAGCGCGTGGCCGTTCGAGGACGCGAGCGCGGCTTTCACGGCCTCGACACGCGCCGCATCACGGCGCCAGTCGTCGCCGACGAGCGGATAGAGGATCTGCCCGCCGCCCGCGTGGCGCTCCTGCAGCAGCGCCATCTCCTGCACGAGGCGGAAACCGTCGTCAAAACTGAGCGCACCGCCGACCGCGAGCGCCGTGTACCAGCCCATCGAGTTGCCCGCGATCGCGACGCACTCGTCCTGCTCCATCGCCGCGTGGCTGTCGAGCATCGTGACGAGCCAGATCAGCAGCGACACGTTCGCCGGCCGCAGGTGCAGCACCTGGCTGAAGCGTTCCGCGCGGTCGAGCTCGCTCAGCGTCGGCAGCCCGTATTCCGCGCGCAATTCGTCCGCGCGCACGACCCACGGATGTCCCGCGGGCAGCGTGCGCAGCGTCTTCTCGGTGTACGAGCCCCGGCCCGGGCACAGGATCGCGATGCGCTTCAAGCGAGCCTCCGCGCCGCGTCGACGATTTCGGTGTCCTGCAGCAGCACGACGCTCGTGGCCGAGCCGAGCGGCACGTACGTGTCGGCCGCGCGCACGCTCGCGAGCCTGCCGCGATAGCCCGACTCCGCAAGCCGCGCCACGACCGCGTCGGCAATCCCGCCGGCCGTCGCACGGCATTCATCGGCGACGAGCACCGCCTTGCACTGCGCTGCGTGGCGCTCGAGCGCCTCGAAGGGCAGCGGATTGATCCAGCGCAGGTCGAGCACACGCGCGCGGATGCCGTGGGAGTCCTCCAGCACCTTCGCCGCACGCAGCGAGAGCCGCAGCCCGTTGCCGTAGCTCACGATCAGCACGTCGCGGTTCTGCTCGCCGTACACGCCGACGTCGCCGGGCAAGAGCGGCTCGCGGTCGGGCGCCGGATAATCCGTGAGCCACAGGTTGTCGCCGTCGGCGTGCAGGTCGCGCTCGTGGTAGAGCGCGATCGGCTCGAGGAACACGACCACGCGCTGGCAGGCCTTCGCCGCCGCCACCGCGCCGCGCAGCATCCGCGCCGCATCGTCGCCGCGCGCGGGGATCGCGAGCATCAGCCCGGGAATGTCGCGCAGCGCGCCGATCGAGTTGTCGTTGTGGAAGTGCCCGCCAAAACCCTTCTGGTAAGCGAGTCCTTGCACGCGCACGACCATCGGATTCGCGAACTGGCCGTTGGAGAAGAACTGCAGCGAGCAGGCCTCGCCGCGCAGCTGGTCGAGCGCGTTGTGCAGGTACGCGAGGTACTGGATCTCCGGCAGCGGAAGGAGCCCGACGTGCGCCGCACCTTGCGCGAGCCCGAGGATCGCCGTCTCGTCGAGCAACGTGTCGAAGGCACGCGCGACGCCGAAGCGCTTCTGCAGGTCGGCCGTGACGCCGTACACGCCGCCTTTCTTGCCGGTGTCCTCGCCAAAGAGGAGCAGCTCGGGTCGGCGCAGGAATTCGTCGTGCAGCGCCGCGTTCACGTGAGCCGCGAGCGTGCGTTTGGTCGCGCTCTGCTGCTCTTCCGGCAGCTTGCCGAAGTGCTCGCGGCGCCGCTCGACGTCGACTCCACGCTTCGCCTCCGCGCGCACGGCACTCTCGTCCCAGCGCGCGAGCGACGCCATGACCGACTCGCGCGTCGTGAGCCGCGGTCGCCGCGTCGCTTCGTCGCCC
>JABWBL010000574.1 GCA_013360535.1 Planctomycetaceae bacterium | reverse complement strand
CTCGATCGCCGTCGCGCAGGCGCGCACGCTGGCCGAGTCGACGGGCGCCGAGTACGTGCTCGCGGGCACGCTGGTCGACTACATGCCGGGCAACGTGCCGCGTGTGACGCTCGCGCTGCGCGTGATCGACGCGCGCACGGGACAACGCGCCGGCTCGAGCTTCGTGACGCTGCGCGGCGAGGACTTCGAGGGGCTGCTCGGGCTGGGGCGCATCGAGAACGAGAGCGAGCTCTCGGAGCTCGCCGTCGAGAAGCTGCTCGCGGGCTTCGCCGCCGATGGCACCCCGCTCGTCGAGCTCGACCGGCCGCAGGCGCGCGAGCGCCGCTCTCCGCCGGACGGCGGCTGGGGCTTCTGCGCGGAGAACTTCGACCCGCGCGAGCTGACGCGCATCGCGATCCTGCCCTTGGGGAGCCGCTCGAGCGACCCCGACGCGTCAGCGGTGTTCGCCGACATGCTGGGCGACGCGTGGTACCACGCGAGCGGCGTCAGCGTCGTCGAGTCCGCCGAGCTGCGTTCGGCGTTGGTCTCGATGCGCGTGCGCTCGATGGAGTTCGTCGATCGCGAGCTGCTCGCGGAGGTCGGACGCGCGGTCGGCACGCGCTGGTTCGCGCTCGGCACGGTCGAGCGCTTCGGCGAGGTCACCTTCGTCGGCAACCAGCGCTTCCCCGAGGTCGAGGCCACGCTCCAGATCCTCGACGTGCAATCCGGACAGATCGTCGCCGCCGCCGGAGTGCGCCGTCGCGGTGATTTCAGCCAGAGCCTGCTCGGCCTCGGCGCCGTCTCCAATCCCCATCAGCTCGCTTGCCACGTCGCGCGGGAGCTCGTCACCGCGCTGGGAGGCTAGTAACACCATGAAAAACCACCTGATCCGCTCCGCGTCGCTCTCCTTGCTCGCCCTGTGCGCCACCGCGCCCGCGCACGCCCAGGAAACGCCGGCACCCGCGCAGGCCACGGTGCCCGCGGCGCCGCAGCGTGCGCCGGAGCAGATCGTGATCGCGCGGGTCGAGGGCCGCGACCTGTCGCTCGGCCACGCGATCGAGACGTTCCTCAACGCGCACACCGGCCACGGAGTGCTGGTGCGCGGTGATGCGGCCGTGCGCGAGCTCGCGGGGCGCCTCGTCGAGCGTGAGCTGTTCCTGATGGAAGCGGAGTCGCTCGGCCTCGCCGACAGCGAGCGCGTCAAGGACGTGCTGCGCGACTACCACACGACGCTCGCCGGTGACGAGCTGTGGAAGCGCGAGGTCAAGAGCAAGACGGCCGTCACCGACGAGGAGGTCGAGAGCTTCTACTCGAAGACGGACGTCGCGCTGCGGCTCACGCTGATCGTCGTGCCGACGCGCGAGGCGGCCGAGGCGCTGCGCGCGCGGGTGGCGGCCGGGGAGGACATGGCCGCGCTCGCCCGCAAGGAATCGATCCACGAGTCGAACACGTTCGACGGTGCGCTGCCCTACGTGCGCCGCGGCGAGCTCGAGCGGCAGGTCGAGGACGCGGCTTTCGCGCTGCAGGCGCCCGGCGAGCTGTCCGTGGTCGTGCCCAGCGGCAGGAACTTCGCCTTCGTGCGGCTCGACGAACGTTCGGTCAACCCCGAACGGCCCGAGCGCGACAAGGCGCTCCCGCAGATCCGCGGCATCCTCGAGGAGCGCCTGGCGAAAAAGCTCGCCAAGGATTTCGAGGAACGCACGCAGCTCGAGGCCGAGGCCTGGATCGACGAGGCGAAGCTGACGCGCGAGCTCCTGCTCGACGGTCCCGACGCGACGGTCGTGGTCGCGCGCATCACGGGCGACTCGCTGACGCTGCAGGACGTGCGCGATGCGCTCCAGATGGACGCCGTGCGCGCCGCGCCGCCCGAGGCGACCGATGGCATCGCGCTCGAGGCCGCGCGCCATTGGGTGCGCGCCGAAGCGATCAAGCTCGCGGCCCGCAAGGCCGGGCTGCTCGAGGATCCCGCGCTGCTCAAGCAGCTCGCGTCCTTCCGCCGCGACGTCCTGATGAAGGTGCTGTGCGACGAGTACGTGTGGAAGGACGTCGCGCCGACCGAGGAGGACGTGCGCGCCTACTTCGAGGAGCACAAGGACAAGGAGTTCACCGTGCCCGCCGAAGTGCGCCTCGCGTACATCGTCGTCGCCACATCCGAGGAGGCCTACTCGGTGCTCGACCGCATCGCCAACGGCGAGCTGTTCGAGGTGCTGGCGCGCGAGCTGTCGCGCGACTCGGCGTCGTCGGTGCACGGCGGCCGCATCGGCTGGATCAAGCCCGGTGAGCTGCTCCCGGAGGTCGAGAGCCGCGCCTTCGCGCTCAAGGCGGGCGCGATCGACGGCCCGATCGAGACCGGCGTGGGCTTCTTCGTCGTCAAGGCGATCGAGCGCAAGGAGCCGCGGCCCGTCAGCTACGCGGTCGCGCGCGACACGGCCGAACGTTCCGTGCTGAAGCTCCGCCAGAACGAGGCCTACTCGCGCTGGGCGACGGCCCTGCGCGACCGTGCGCAAGTCGAGCTCGACGAGCCGGGCGTGGCCGAGGCGGTCGGCTGGCTCGAGGCCGAGTTCGTGCGCCGCGAGGCGGAGCGCGCCGCGCG
>JABWBL010000573.1 GCA_013360535.1 Planctomycetaceae bacterium | reverse complement strand
AGCCGTCGACGCTGGCGGCGCTTCGCAGAAAAAATTGCTCTGGCACCGTATTCCTCGCGCCGAGGCCGCACTCCTCGCTCCGACGCACCGGTTCGAGGGTCCGGCGCGTTTGCTCGCGGGCGCAACGCGTTCTAGCCTTCGCGCGATGACCAACGCGCGTCCGATGCACCGTCGTCGCACCACTTGCCGGGCCTGCGGGAGCGGGGATCTCGAGCTGTTCCTGCCGTTGGGGAACGTGGCGTTGGCGAACTCGTTCCTGAGGTCGCCGGCGGAGTTCGAGGGGGAGCTGCGGTTTCCGCTCGACGTCTACTTCTGCCGCGGTTGCAGCATGGTGCAGCTGTGCGATGTGATCGATCCGGAGGTGCTGTTCCGGAACTACCTGTACGTGACGGGGACTTCGGACACGATCGCGAAGCACAACGTGGGCTACGCGAAGACGGTGGTGGAGCTCGTCGGTGGCGGGAAGGACGCGCTGGTGGTCGAGGCGGCCTCGAACGACGGGTCGCTGCTCAAGTGCTTCCAGGCGCACGGCGTGCGCGTGCTCGGGGTCGAGCCGGCGACGAACATCGCGGAGAAGGCCAACGCGGCGGGCGTGCCGACGACGAACGAGTTCTTCGATGCGAAGAAGGGCGCGGAGCTGCGAACGAAGCACGGGCCGGCGAAGGCGGTGATCGGCAACAACGTGCTCGCGCACGTCGATGATCCGGTCGATTTCCTGCGGGGCTTCAAGGCGCTGCTCGCCGAAGACGGGCTCGCGATCTGCGAGGTGCCGGAGCTGGCGGAGTTCGTCGAGCGGCTCGAGTACGACACCGTCTACCACGAGCACCTCTCGTACTTCTCGGTGACGTCGCTGATGCGCGTGTGCGAGGAGGCGGGGCTGCGCGTGGTACGCGTCGACCACGTGCCGGTGCACGGCGGTTCGGTGCGCATGTACGCGGCTCCGGTCGAGCGGGTGCGCGAGCACGCTCCCGAGGTCGTCGCGATGAGCGCGAAGGAGAAGTCGGCGGGCATCGCGTCGGCGGAGCGGCTGCGGAGGTTCGCGCGCGAGGTCGAGGCGCAGCGCGCGGGGCTGCTCGAGCTGCTCGAGAACCTCCACGCCGAGAAGCGCACGGTCGGGGCCTACGGGGCGCCGGCCAAGGGCAACACGCTGCTCAACTACTGCGGGATCACGACGCGGCTCGTGCCGTGGACGGTCGACAAGAGCCCGCTCAAGGTCGGCCTGTACACCCCGGGGTCGCACCTGCCGGTGCTGGCGGCGTCGGAATTGCTCGAGCGGCAGCCGGACTTCTGCCTGATCCTGGCCTGGAACTTCGCCGAGGAGATCCAGCGCCAGCAGGCCGAATACGCGCGCCGTGGCGGGCGTTTCATCCTGCCGATCCCGCGCGCGCGGGTGCTCTGAGGGCAGGCCGGGAGGCGGGGGAGGCGAGCAGCCTGTGGCGGCGCCCCTCTTTGGAGTGCCACAATCGCAGGGAGAGCCTCGCCTCTTTCGAACATGACGCTACGCCCCGCCCTCGTCGTTCTCCTCGGCCTCCCCGCCTTCGCTCAGGTCCAGCCCGACGCGGTGCTGCTGCGCACTCCCGACGTCTCGAAGGACAAGATCGTCTTCCGCTACGCGAACGATCTGTGGCTCGTCGACAAGGCGGGCGGCGTCGCGTTGCCGCTCTCGTCGCCCCCGGGGCCGGAATCGAACCCCAAGTTCAGCCCGGACGGCACGCGCGTCGCGTTCTCGGGCGGCTACGACGGCGGCACCGACCTGTACGTGCTCGACCTCGTCGGCGGCGTGCCGCGGCGCGTGACGCACCATCCCGGCGACGAGCTGCTGTGCGACTGGCAGCCCGACGGCAAGGGCCTCGTGTTCTCCTCGAGCGCATGGTCCGGTCAGGCGCGCGCGGCCCGGCTGTTCCGCGTCTCGCCCGAAGGCGGCGAGCCCGAGCCGCTGCCCGTGCCCTACGGCGCCTTCGGTGCGGTCGACGAGACGGGCTCGTGGCTCGCCTACACGCCGGACGCGAGCGATTTCCGCAACTGGAAGCGCTACCAGGGCGGCCTCGCGCAGGACATCTGGCTCTTCAACCTCGTAACGTTCGAGTCGCGGCGCATCACCGACCATCCCGGCTCCGACGTGTTCCCGATGTGGCGCGGGCCGGAGGTGTTCTTCGCCAGCGACCGCGGCACGAAGGGCCGCATGAACCTGTGGCTGTACGACCTGCAGCGCAAGAGCACCGAGCCGGTGACGGAGTTCGCCGACAGCGACGTGCGCTCGCCGTCGATCGGACCCGACGACATCGTGTTCGAGTCGGGCGGCAAGCTGTGGCGCTGCGAGCTCGAGACGCGCGTCACCGCACCGGTCGAGGTCGTGATCCCCGGCGACCGCCCGCAGCTCTCGCCGCGCACGCTCGCCTGGTCGGCGAGCGCCGCCGCCCTGGTGCTGATGCTGCAGGCCGGGATCCTGGCCGGCATGTATGTCGGCGACCGCGCCGGCCCCTCCGAGACCCAGCTCGCCTCCTACTCGACCGATGCCGGCACCAAGGCCGAAGGCGCCTTCGCGCTGATCAGCTTCGCGCCGCAGGCGAGCGC
>JABWBL010000572.1 GCA_013360535.1 Planctomycetaceae bacterium | reverse complement strand
CGCAGCTGCTCGAGCGCCTTGCGCGCCTCGTCGAGCCGCTGCGCGTGCGCCTCGCGCGCCTCGAGCTCCGCCTTGCGCACGAGCGGCCGCTCGTTCCAGCGCGACACGAACCCGAGGTTCGCCATCGTCGCCGTGCTCTTGAAGATGCCGGCGAGCGCCGTGTAGTCGCGCTGCGAGAGCGGGTCGAACTTGTGGTCGTGGCACCGCGCGCAGCCGACCGTCAGGCCCTGGAACGTGCGGAACGCGACGTCGAGTTGCTCGTCGACGACGTCGACGACGAGCTTCTCCTTGTCCTGCTCCGCGAGCATCTTCGGACCGAGCACGAGGAACGCGGTCGCGGTGAGCTGGTCCGCGAGCTGCTGCGCGTCGGCGGGCTCCGGCAGCAGGTCGCCCGCGAGCTGCCACGTGAGGAACTGGTCGTAGGAGAGGTCCTGGTTGAGCGCGCGCACCACCCAGTCGCGGTAGCGGTACGCGTTCGACATCGCGAGGTTCTCGTCGAGGCCGTTCGAGTCCGAATAGCGCGCGAGGTCGAGCCAATAACGCCCCCAGCGCTCACCGTAGTGCGGCGACGCGAGCAGGCGCTCGATCTGCCGCGACCACGCATCCGGCGCGAGGTCGCGCTCGAACGCCTCGAGTTCCTCGGCCGTCGGCGGCAGGCCCGTCAGGTCGAAAGAGAGCCGGCGCAGCAACGTGCGACGGTCCGCCTCCGGCGCGGGCTCGAGCCCGCTCTCCTCGAGACGTCGCAGCACGAAGGCATCGATTTCGTTGCGGCACCAAAGATCGTTCGCGACCTCCGGCACCGGCGGCCGCGCGAGCGGTGCGAAGGACCACGGGGTGCTCACCATGCTCGCGGGCTTGACGCTCGGCTCGCCCCCACCCCCGTCGGGGAAGTGCGCGCCGCGCCGGACCCATTCCTCGAGCAGCGCGATGTCCCCCGCGGCGAGCTTCCCCGCCGGCGGCATCTGCACCGGACCGTCGTACCGCACGGCGAGCACGAGCTCGCTCTCGTCCGGTCGCCCCGGCACGACGACGGCCCCCGACACGCCGCCGGACATCAGCGCCGCGCGCGTGTCGAGCTTCAGCCCGCCCTTGACCTTCTTCGCGCCATCGGAGTGGCACGAGTGGCAGTGCTCGGCGAGGAGCGGCCGCACCTTGCTCTCGAAGAACTCCAGCTCGGCCTCCGGCACTTCCGCCGCCACCTGCGCCGGCGCGCGTGCGGCCAGGATCCCGCCCCAGACGAGCGCAAGCGCCTTTCCAGCGCTCCATCGCGAGCTTTCGGTTCGCCTGAGGACTTGTCGCGGCACGCCTCGATCCTATCCCCGCCGCCGCGAGCGGTGGCTCCCGCCGCTTGGCAAACTGCTCCGGCGCCAGTTTGCTTGCACCCATGAATTTGGTGGAACCGTCCCTGCTCGCCTCCGGCCTCGCGGTCGACAGCTGCCTCGTCGCGCTGGCCTACGGTCTGGCGTCGCGGGAGCACCGCCTCGGGCGCGCGCTCGCGATCGGCGCGACCTTCGGCGGCTTCCAGGGGGCGATGCTCGGGCTCGGCTGGTTGCTCGGCGCCCCGGTCGCGAGCCGCCTCGCCGAGTGGGACCACTGGCTCGCGTTCGTCGTGCTCCTGATCGTTGGAGTCCGCACGATCCGCGAGGGCTACGGCCACGAGAGCGAAGAACGCCCCGGATTCTCGGTGCCGCGCCTGATGATCGCGGGCGTCGCCACGAGCATCGACGCACTCGCCGCGGGCTTCGGTGTTTCACTTGGTGAACAGCCGCTGCCGCCGGCGCTCGTGCTGACGACCCTGTTCGCGGGAATTGGCTCGATCCTGTGCTTTTTCAGCGGCCGCAGCGTGGGGCAGCGCTGGGAGCGCGGCGCCCACTGGCTCGCGGGACTTGTGTTGATCGCACTCGGAACAAGCATCGTCGTCGAGCACCTGCGCGCCGCGTGACAGCGACTCGCTTGTCTCGCGACTGACGCTGCATTTGCTCGACACACGCGCGACTTTCGCTCGCCACCACGAGCGCGACTTCGCGCGCGATTCCTACGCGTCGCCCCGGACTTCGTGCGACGACGGAGCGCCAAGCGCTTTTCCAGTACATGGACGCGTGGAGGACGCGCTCGAGAGCGGTAGTCCTAATGCTCCGAAGGCACTAGAGCGTGCGCGTCAACGTCGGGGGTCAGCCCGTTTTCCGGGATTTGATGTCCGTCGCGACAGCCGAAAAGCAACCTCCCTTCGAACGAAGGGAACCTGCGTCGGTCGCCGCACGTTCTCGCTGCAGCCGCTCGACCCGCCACGCACTCCAACGCCCCCCTCGTGGACCCTTCCCTGCTCACCATGTCTCGAACGGCCAGCTCCAACGCCGCGGACGTCCTGCACGGCATCGAGTGGCTCGAGGAGTGGCTCGCGGCCGACACCAAGGCCGCCTTGCTCCGCGCGATCGCCAAGCGCGCCCACCACGCCGTCGGCGGGGCGCGCGCTTGTGTGCTGCTCGCGAGCGGCGCCGATGTCGAGCGTGGCCTCGCGCTCGAGAGCGGCGTCGGTGGCCTGACGCCGCAGGACATCGCGGCGACGCTGCCGCTCC
>JABWBL010000571.1 GCA_013360535.1 Planctomycetaceae bacterium | reverse complement strand
CCGTCGCGCGCTTGCGCGAGCTGCGGCCGCAGGCGAGCGTGCTCGTGCTCGGCATCCTTCCGGAGCGTGCGATGCCGCCCGGGCGCGTCGCGGAGCTGCGCGAGCTCAACCAGCGGCTCGAGGCGCAGGTGCGCGAACTGGGCGCGAGCTTCCTCGCGACCGACTTCGCGCCGCTCGCGCTGCCCGATGGCTCGCTTGCGGAAACTTTTTCCTCCGACCGCCTCCACCTGAATGCCGACGGGTACACGGAACTCTCGCGCGCGCTCCGGCTCCCGCCGTCGCCGCTCGCGGAGCTGCTCGCGTCCCCCTCGTCCCCGTTCCCTTCCCTCGAAACGCCCCCAGCGATGCCCTCCACGAGCGAGTCGTCCCGGGCCGGAGGCGTGCGGTGATCAAGAGCATCGGCTCGAACTGGGCGCTCAACGCGCTGCAGATCGGCGTGCTCATGCTGCTGACGCCGTTCGTGCTGCGCACCGTTGGCGACGCGCAGAACGGCACGTGGATCACGATCGTGTCGATGACGGGCATCCTGCGCCTGCTCGTGCTCGGCGTGCCGATGGCTTCGGTGAAATCGATCGCCGAAGCGCGCGGCCGCGGCGACCTCGCGGGCGTCAATCGCGCCGTGTCGACCTGCCTCGCGATCACGCTCGGCATGGGCGCCGTCGCGCTGGCGATCGGTGGGTTGCAACGCGGCGCTTTCGAGACGGGTTACCTCTCAGGAGCGCTCGGCGAGGGCCTCACGGACGCGCAGCGCGACGCGGCCGCGTTCGCGTTCACGCTGACCGCGGCGCAAGTGGCCGCGGCCTTCGCGACGCGGCTCCCCTACGGAATCCTCGAGGCCCACGACGATTTCCCGGTGCGCAATGCGCTGATGGCCGGCGAGCTCTTGCTGCGCGCCGGCCTGATCGTGTTCCTGCTGCCGCGTGCGCCGACGCTCGACACGCTCGCGTGGATCCTCGTCGCGACGATGGTCGCGGAGTTCGCGGGCTCGTGGCTCGCCGTCGTGTTGCGCCACCGCGGCGTGCGCCTGTCGCTCGCGAGCTTCGACCGCTCGCTCGTCAAGGGCATCCTCTCCTTCAGCGTGTTCGCGATGCTGCTCAACGTCGGCACGCTGCTCGCGTTCCGCTGCGACGCGCTCGTCATCGGCTACTTCATCGACGCCGAGGCGACGACGCAGTTCGACATGGGCAACAAGTTCTTCGAGCCCTTGCTCGGCTTCGTGATCGGCATTGGAGCCGTCGTGATGCCGATGGCGACGCGCCTCAAGGCCGCGGGCCGCACGACGGAGCTCGCGCCGGCGTTGCTCAAGTGGTCGAAGATCTCGTTCCTGCTCGTGCTGTTCGTGGGCCTGTTCCTGTTGATCCTCGGGCCGCAGTTCCTCGGCGTCTGGGTCGGGCCGGAGTTCCGTGGGCCCGCTGGACAGGTGCTGCAGGTCCTGATGCTGTCGTTCCTCGCCTTCATGCCCGTGCGCGGCGTCGCGTTGCCGGTGCTGATGGGACTTGGGCAGCCGGTGCGGCCCGCCGTCGCGCTCGTGGTGATGGGCGTCGTCAACGTGATCGTGTCCGTCGCGCTCGTGAAGCCGCTCGGACTGCTGGGTGTCGCGCTCGGAACGGCCATTCCCAACGTCGCTTTCTCGCTGTTCGTCGCGAGCCTCGCCTGCCGGGAACTTGGGCTGGGCGCATTCGCGTTCGCGCGTTATGTCCTGTTGCGACCGCTCGTCGCGGCGCTGCCGGCGGCGCTCGCACTCGTGGCTTACGGACGCTTCGTCGAGGTCGACACTTGGCCCGAGCTCATCGCGGGCGGAGCGCTGCTCGCGGTGGCCTACGGCGCGGGCGTGCTGCTCCTCGGCCTGCGCCACGACACGCTGATCCAGCTTCCGGGGCCGTTCGCGCGCCTGACGAGGTCCGCATGAACGGCCTCCACGAAGGCGCCGGGATCGCTGCGGCGGGAAGTGTCATGGTGTTGGCCGTCACTGTCGGCCTCGCCACAATCGTCGCGACGTTCGTGATCCTCGAGCTCGCGGCGCGCGCCTGGTGGCGCTCACGCCGGGACTACTTCGTGTGGCGGCCTTTCGAGCGCACGCACATGCAGCTCGATCGCGCGGCGCTTCCGACGCTCGAGCCGCTGGTGCGCTTCGAGATCAACGCCGAGGGCGAGCGCGGCGGCGAGCTGCCCGCCGATCGCACGGGCCTGTACCGCGTGCTCGTCGCCGGCGGCAGCGCGGCCGAGGGTTACATGCTCGACCACCCAAGCTCGTGGCCGGGTGCGCTCGAAGCGCGGCTGCGCGACAAGTCCGCGCTCGAGCGGCTCGGTGCGCGTCAGGTGCACGTCGGCAACATCGCGCGCTCGCTCGTGCCCTGCGAGACGATCGTCACGATGCTCGAGCGCTCGCTGCCGCGCTACCCGAAGCTCGACCTCGTGCTCCTGATGGTCGGCGCCTCCGACGCTGTCACGTGGCTCGAGCAGCGCTGCCCCGTGCCGCTTCCGCCCGCGCGCTTCGGCCTCGACTACATGTTCGACGAGCACTGCGAGCGCCGCTTCGGCTGGTCGCCGGGCTCGCTCGCCTTGCGCGCGCTCGCCTC
>JABWBL010000570.1 GCA_013360535.1 Planctomycetaceae bacterium | reverse complement strand
CGCTTCGCCGTGCGCTGCAGCACGATGCGCAGGCCCTGGGCCGTCGCGTCGCCGTGGTGGTGCGTGCCGCCGAGCACCGCCGGCTTGCCCGCCACGACCGCGTTGGTCGTGTGGCGCTGGTGCATCGACACCGTGTCCATGATCCACGCCATGACGTGCTCGTCGCGCGCCTTCTCCGGCGTGAACACGTCGCGATCGGGGCCGATCACGTCGTGCAGGTTCGCGATGTAGCGCCGCACCGCGCGCTCGAGGAAACCCGGGCTCGCCGTGTCGCGGTCGATGCGCAGGCCACCCGCCGCGCCGCCGAAGGGCACGCCGAGCAGCGCGCACTTCCACGTCATCCAGCCCGCCAGCGCGCGCACGTCGTCGGGCTTGAGGCCCGGGTCGAGCCGCAGCGGGCCGCAGTAGGGGCCGAGACCCGCGTTGTGCTGCACGCGCCAGCCTTCGAGCACCTCGACCGCACCGTTGTCGCCCAGCACCGGCACGGAGACCGAGATCTCGCGGTCGGGCTGGCGCAGGATGCGGAACTCCGCCGGATCGATCGAGGCCAGCGAGGCCGCCTCGTCGAACAGCGCCATCATGGTCTGGAAGGGGTGCTCCGCATCCAGCGGCGGAGTCGAGGACGAGATCTGCGGGAGTTCCATGCCGTGCTTTCGGATCAGGCGTAGGTGCCGCGGAGCTGGTACACGGTCGCGACGCGACCAACCGCGAGGATGTAGGCGCCGATGCGCAGCGAGGTGCTGTACTTGCGCGCGGTCTCCTCGACGGCGGCGAAGGACGTCGTCATCACCTGCTCGAGGCGCGAGTTGACGACCTCTTCCGTCCAGAAGTAGCCGGCGCGGTCCTGCACCCACTCGAAGTAGGAGACCGTGACACCGCCCGCGTTGGCGAGGATGTCCGGCACGACCGTGACGCCGCGCTTCTCGAGGATCTGGTCGGCGAGCACCGTCGTCGGGCCGTTGGCGCCCTCGACGATCAGCTTGGCCTTGATGCGCTCGGCGTTCTTCGAGGTGATCTGGTTCTCGGTCGCGGCGGGGACGAGCACTTCGCAGTCGAGCTCGAGCTGCGAGGCCGACGGGATGTGCT
The DNA here is from genome assembly GCA_013360535.1 of Planctomycetaceae bacterium. GTDB lineage: Bacteria > Planctomycetota > UBA1135 > UBA1135 > F1-120-MAGs118. The sequence continues at coordinate 1,494 of JABWBL010000570.1, read as the reverse complement.
CGGCCTTGGCGTAGCCCTCGAGCTTCTTGTGCTGGCGCAGGTGCGCGAGCACGTCGGGCACGTCGAGTCCCTTGTCGTTGTGGATCGCGCCGTAGATGTCGGAGATCGACACGATCTTCATGCCCTGGCGGGCGAGCATCATCGCGCCGATGCCGCCGACGTTGCCGGAGCCCTGCACGACGACGCGCGTCTGCTCGGGCTTGAGGCCGATCTTCTTCATCGCCTCGCGCGTGGCGATCATCACGCCGCGGCCGGTCGCCTCGGTGCGGCCCTTCGAACCGCCGAGCGCGAGCGGCTTGCCCGTGACGACGGCCGTCTCGGTGCGGCGCACGTGCATCGAGTACGTGTCCATCAGCCACGCCATCGTCTGCTCGTTGGTGTTGACGTCCGGCGCCGGCACGTCGCGGTCGGGGCCGAGGATGTCCATGATCCCCGAGGTGTAGCGGCGCGTGATGCGCTCGAGCTCACCCTTCGACAGCTGGCGCGGATCGCAGATCACGCCGCCCTTGCCGCCGCCGAACGGCACGTCGACGACCGAGCACTTCCACGTCATCCACGCCGCGAGCGCGCGCACCTCGTCGAGGTTGACGTCGGGCGCGTAGCGGATGCCGCCCTTGCACGGACCGCGCGAGAAGTTGTGCTGGACGCGATAGCCCGTGAACACGCGCAGCTTGCCGTTGTCCATCGAGACCGGGATCGAGACCGTCAGTTCCTTGTCCGGCGTGCGCAGCACGTCGCGCAGGCCCTCGTCGAGTCCGAGCTTGTCGGCCGCGACGTCGAAGCGCTGGGCCATGGCCTGGAAAGGATTGAACTCGTCCATCGGGGCTTTCGCCTGAGTCACGGGAGCGGTCGACATGTCGGGTTCCGTCGCGGGGCGCGCCAGCGGCGGTCCTTTGGGGTGCGTGAAGGTCTTGGAGGGGCTCTCGATCGGGCGCTCGCCACCTGGCGCTCACCCGCGAAGGTTTCAGGCCAAAGATTGGAGCGTTCCGCGGTGGGTTTGAGAATCCCCGTAAGGGCTTTCGGGAGCCCGCACCAGTTCGCAGCCTCCCCGCTGGCGGCAGTTCTTGCCGGTTGCGTCCGGGGCGCGACTTGGGTGCCATGGGGCCTCGATGGCGTCCCACGAGCACAGCCCGACCGGCTCCGGCCCGCTTCCGGGACGTCCGCAGGGCGAGCCGGAGGGCTCTGGAGTGCCGTCGGAGCCCATCGGTGCCACCGAGAGCGCGTCGGCGTGGGTGGAGCGACCGCTCGCGGGCGCGCCGCTCGATGGCGCCCAACTGTTGCGTGACATCTTCGCGGTGCGACCTGCGGAAACGCTCCGCGCGATTCCCGGGCGCGCGACGTTCCTGTGGCCCGCGCAGCCCGACATCGTGGTCAAGCGCTACGGCTCCGGCCTCGCCCGCGACCTCGCCCACGATCTCGTCTTCCGTCGGCGCGCGCGTTCGTGCGGTCGGCGCGAGGCGGAGAACCTGCGCGAGCTCGGCGAGCTCGGCCTGC
>JABWBL010000569.1 GCA_013360535.1 Planctomycetaceae bacterium | reverse complement strand
GCGGAAGCGCTCGCGCAAGCCGGTCGCGAGGCGCGCGAGCGGGGCCAGCGAGTTGCGGCGCTCGAGATCCTCGCGCTGGCGCAGCTGCGTGGTGCCCGCGACGTCGATGACGAGCTCGTCGAGCTCGCGAGCGACCTCAGAACTGGAAATAGATGAACGGCTTGACCGCGGAATTCGTGAACGCGAGCGCGAGCGGCACCGCGAGCCCGAGGAACAGCGCGTAGGCCCAATCGGGCAGCTTTTCGAGCGCGCGACCGACGTCGTGTGTCGCTCCGAGCATGTGCGCGCCGGCGAGAGAAGTGAACGTCGCGAGCGGCACCCAACCGAAGTCCTTCGCGCCCGGGCTCTCGAAGAGCGCGAACGAACGCAGCGTCACGAGCGCCCCGTCCAGCGTCTTGGCGCGGAAGAAGATCCACGCGATGCAGACCCACAGGAAAGTGACGAAGTATCCGAGGAAACGGGGCATGCGCAGCCCCGCGCGCTCCCACTCGCGATGCACGACGAGCGCGACGCCGTGCAGCGCGCCCCAGATCACGAAGTTCCAGCCCGCGCCGTGCCACAGGCCGCCGAGCAGCATCGTCAGCATCAAGTTGCGGTGCTGGAAGAGGCGCGAGCCGCGACTGCCGCCGAGCGGAATGTAGAGGTAGTCGCGCAGCCAGCTCGACAGCGACATGTGCCAGCGCCGCCAGAAATCGCGGATCGAGCTCGCGAGATAGGGGAAGTCGAAATTGAGGCGCAGCTCGTAGCCGAACAAGCCCGCGGTGGCGATCGCCATGTCGCTGTAGCCCGAAAAGTCGCAGTAGATCTGCACCGCGTAGTACAGCACCGCCGTCCACGCCCCGAGCGCATCGAACGTGAGCGGCTTGGCGAAATACGGGTCGACGAGCGTCGCGACGTTGTCGCCGATGCAGGCCTTCTTGACGTAACCGACGAGGAACAACGTCAGGCACGCGCGCACGCGCACATCGCGCCACAGCCTCGGCACCTCGAGCTGCGGCAGGAAGTCGACGGCGCGCACGATCGGGCCGGCGACAAGCTGCGGAAAGAACGTGACGAACAGCGCGAAGTCGAGCGGATCGCGGACGGCGCGCAGGTTGCGCCGGTAGACGTCGAGCGAGTAGCTCATCGTCTGGAACGTGTAGAAGCTGATGCCGACCGGCAGCACGATGCCGAGCACGCGCGGGCTGGCTTCGAAGCCGAACGTGTTCGCGAGCCGGATGGCGGAGTCGAGGAAGAAGTTCGTGTACTTGAAGACGCCGAGCAGGCCGAGGTTCGCGACGACGCTGAGCGTGATCCAGCGCTTGCGCGAGTGCTCGTCGTCGTTGCCCTCGAGCCTGACGCCGACGAGGTAGTCGAGCACCGTCGAGCCGACGATCAGCGAGAGGAAACGCCAGTCCCACAGGCCGTAGAACAGGTAGCTCGCCGCCAGCAGCCAGAGTTTGCGCGCCCAGGCGCCGCGCAGCGCCCAGTGGACGGCGAACGCGATCGCGAGGAAGGCGAGGAAACGCAGCTCGGTGAAGATCACGGGGCCTTGAGCTCCCCGCTCTTCACGCGCGCAAGAAAGTCGTCGGCGAGCCGCTCCGTGAAGAGCCGCGCGCCCGCGTCATTCAGGTGCGTGTCGTCGTACCGATTCTCCGGCGCGTACAGCTCCGGCCAGCGCTCCGCATCGTCGAAACGCATCAGCCGCGGCACGAGCCCGGCCTCCGCCGCCTTCGCGAGATCGTCCTGCCGGTACAACGCGGGCTGCGTCACGAACACCGGCGCAGCACCGAGCTCGTCGATACGCGCACGAATCTCGCTGTACAGCTCGAGCGCGAACGGATCCGCGGGTCCAGGCTTGGCCTCGAGTCGCTTGTACTCCTCGAGTTTCTCGAGATAGGCCTCGCGCCGCTTCTGGAAGCGTTGCCCGCGCCTTCCCAGCTCCGAATTCTCGTCACCGAGCGGTGCGTAGCCGTCGAGTGCGGGCCCGACGAGCTCGCGCTCGAGCTCCGGCGTGCGCGGCCGGCCGAGCGCGATGTCGACCCACAACTGCGAACGCCCGATGTTCGACACGTTGTACGCACACGAACGCCAGTGCGGCGTGAGCGCCTGCGCGAGCGCCATGCCACGCAGCCCCGTGCCCGCGATCCAGCGCGACAGCCGCAGCGTCGCGTCCGGGTCGTGCCACTCGATCACCTGCCGCGCGAGCTCGTTGCGCTCGTCGCGCAGCAGCGCCACGCCTTCGGGATCGACGAACACGTAGTCGAGCTTCGCCGGCGCGAGGTCGACGAGGCGCGCGAGCAGGTCCTCGACCTCGAACGCGCGCGAACCGGGCGCGCCGAGGTTGAACGAGCGCGTCGCAATTCCCGCTTCCGCCGTGCGCGCGTCGAACACCTGCGGCACGAACCCGCGGTGCACGCGGCTCGAGCCGAGGAACACGACCGTCAACACGTCCTTGCGCTCCGTGAACCGCGCGAGCTTCGCGTCGACGAGCTCCGCCGACCCACCACCGGGCAACAGCCGCCGCAGCGCGAGCGTGGTGAGCGTCGCACTCGCGGCGAACAGCGCCACGAGCGCGAGAACGGCTCCCAGGCGCCGCGGCTC
>JABWBL010000033.1 GCA_013360535.1 Planctomycetaceae bacterium | reverse complement strand
CCGGCGTCGGTCGTCGACAACGCGCAGGGCAAGCTCTACCTCGCCGTCGGTCGCCACGCCGAGGCCGAGCCGCTGCTGTTGCGCGCGCAGGCGCTCGACAACTTCAATCGCGACTACGTCGTGGACGTGTGCGAGCTGTTCGCGGCGCAGGGCCGGCGCGAGGACGCCGTGCGCAACCTGCGCGCGCTGCTCGAGCAGGATGCGGGCAATGTGCGGGCGCGGACGCTGCTCGCGCGCATCGAAGGCGGCTCGAGGCGCTGACCGGCATGCTCGCGTTCCTGCTCACGCTGTTCGCCGGCTGGTTCGGGCTCCATCCGGATTCGCAGTCGAGTTCGAACCTTGTCGTGCGCGGGCGCGACCTGCAGCTCGAGCTGCGTTGCCAGGCGCTCAGCGTGATCGAGGCCGTCGAGCTCGACCGCGACGGGAACCTCACGATTTCCGCGGAAGAACTGGCGCTGGGTGCCGAGGAGCTGGGGCGCTATCTCGAGCGCCGCTACGTCGTTTCGCGGGCGACGCCGCGCGCGGGGTGGGCGTTCGAGCTCACGGGTGGGGGACTCGAGCCGCAGCACGTGCTCGCGCGGCGCGCGTTCGAGCTGCCCGAGGGCGCCGCGGGGCTCGAGCTCGGTTGCACGCTCTTCCAGGAGCGCAATCCGCTGCACCGCGACATCGCGACCGTGCGCTGGAACGACGACGAGCCGGCCGTGTTCCTGTTCGGCGAGGGCCTCGACACGTGGCGCTTCGAGTGCGCCGACGCGCGGCGCCCCGGCGTGCTCGCGAGCTACTTCCGGCTGGGTGTCGAGCACATCGTCACCGGCTACGACCACCTCGCGTTCCTGCTCGCGCTGATCGTCGCCGCACGCCGGCTGCGCTCGCTCGTCGCGGTCGTCACGGCCTTCACCGCGTCGCACTCGATCTCGCTCGCGCTCGCGGCGCTCGATCTCGTGCACGTGCCCGGCCTGCTCGTCGAGCTCGCCATCGCGCTTTCGATCGCCTACGTCGGGTGCGAGACGCTGCTCGTGCGCAAGCCCGCCTCACGCTGGCTCGAGGCCTTCGGCTTCGGCCTCGTCCATGGCCTCGGATTCGCGGGTTTCCTCGGCGAATCGCTGCTCTACGAGCCGCTCAAGCTGAGCGCCCTCGCCGGTTTCAACCTCGGTGTCGAGGCCGGCCAGCTCGGCGCCGTGCTGCTCGCGTTCCTCTGCCTGCGCTGGCTGCCCGGTTCGCGCGAACACGAAGGCGAACCGCGCGCGTGGCTGGCGCCGAAGTGGCTGCGCTGGAGCGTCTCCGCACTCGTTGCCGCCTGCGGCTTCTGGTGGTTCCTCGAGCGTGCCGGCTGGTTATAGTCGCCCGCGATGCAGCCCTTGCTCGCCGTCGCCGCAGGTGGAGCGCTCGGCGCGACGCTTCGCTACTTGCTCGTCAACGCGATCCAGCGCGTGTTTTCCCAGCCTTTTCCGCTCGGCACGTTGTTCGTCAACGTCTTGGGCTGCCTCGCGGCGGGGCTCGCCCTCGGTTGGCTCTCGGCACGGGCGCCGAATGCCGAGTCGCTGCGCCTGTTCCTGGTCGTCGGCGTGCTCGGCGGGTTCACGACGTTCTCGGCGTTCGGCGTCGAGACGGTGGCGCTCATTCGCGAGGGGCGTGCGTCCGCGGCGCTCCTCTACGTGTCCGCCTCCCTGGTCGCGGGCCTCGCGGCCGTCGCGCTCGGCTTGCGCTTCGCAGCGCGCTGAGCAAGCCCGCGAGCTCCTAGCGCGAGGAGCGCGGCATCGCCGACTTCGGCGTCCGCGGACGGTGCCGGATGACCTCGCCCTCGGTCATGAACACGACATCCTCGGCGATGTTGGTCGCGGAGTCCCCGATGCGCTCGAGGTGCCGCGAGACCGAGAGCATCTGCACGGCGCGTTCGACCGTCGATGAATCGCGCTGCATGAGCTGCGTCAGCGTGTCGAACATCTGGCGCTGGCAGCGGTCGACCTCGTCGTCCTGCAGGCAGACGTCGCGCGCGAGGTCGGGATCCTGCGTGACGAGCGAGTCGAGGCTCTGGCGCACCATGCGGCGCACGGCCTCGAGCATGCGCGTGATGTCGAGGTCGACTTCCAGCGGCGGGTGCGTCGAGAGGAACAGCGCGCGCTCGGCGATGTTGCCGGCGAGGTCGCCCATGCGCTCGAGGTCGTTGTTCACCTTGAGCACGGCGATGATGTAGCGCAGGTCGCCCGCGACGGGCTGGTGCAACGCGAGGATTTTCAGGCAGGCGTCCTCGACCTCGAGCTCCTTGCGGTCGATCGCGTCGTCGCCCGCCGCGACCTCGCGCGCGAGCTCCGGCTCGCGCGCCACCAGCGCGCGGATCGCGCGGTTGATCGCCTCCTCGACCATGGAACCCATGGCGAGCAGGTCCTTCTTGAGCTTGTCGAGGTCGTTCTGGAGGTGCTTCGTCATCGGATCTGGGGCAGCTTGCCGTCGGTAGTCGGGAAATGAACGCGGAAAATCGAGCCGCGGCCGGGCTGGCTCTCGAGCGAGACCTGCGCACCGAGGGAACTCGCGAGGTGCTTGACGATCGAGAGCCCCAGTCCGGTTCCGCCGAGCTCGCGCGAGCGCGCCTTGTCGACGCGGTAGAAGCGCTCGAACACGCGCTGCTGGTCGGCCGGCTCGATGCCGATGCCGGTGTCCTCGACCTCGACCTTCACCTCGCCTGGGCGACGCAGGACCCGCACCCACACGCGCCCACCGGGTGGCGTGTACTTGCAGGCATTGTCGAGCAGGTTGTCGAAGATCTGGCGCAGGCTCTCGTCGTCGCCGGACACGACGCAGGGCTCCTCGGGCAGGTCCGCCGAGAGTGCGAGCTCCTTGCGCGCGGCGGTTTCCGAGAGGCGCGCGAGGCTCTCGCGCAGGAGCGGGCGCACGTCGACGGGCCGGCGCTCGATACGGCCTTCGTTGGCCTCGATGCGCGCGAGCGAGAGCAGGTCGGTGACGAGCGACGACAGCCGCAGGGCCTGATCGCGCACCTTCTCGAGGAAGCGCTGGCGAGTGTCGTCGGGCATGTCGCCGTCGTCGAGCATCGTCTCGACCAGCCCGCGGATCGCCGTCAGCGGCGTCTTCAGCTCGTGGCTCACGTTCGCGACGAAGTCGCGGCGCACGTTTTCCAGCCGGCGCAGCTCGCTGACGTCGTGCATCACGAGCACGGCACCCCCCGGCGCGCCATCGGCGTCGCGCAACGCAGCCGCGCGCAGCTCGAGCTCGATCGTTCCGCGCCCACCCTCGCCCGCGCCGACGAGGCTCGCCGAGCCCGAGCGCGGCTCGCCCGTGCGCCGCACCTCGTCGAGGATCTCGCTCACCGCGAGAACACGCGTCACTTCCCAGATGCGCCGCCCCTCGGCCTCACCCGGCGCGACGCCGAGCAGGCGCGCGGCGACGGCGTTCATGTGCACGACACGTTCGTCACGATCGACCGCCACGACGCCCTCAACCATGCCCGCGAGGATCGCGAGCACCTTGTTGCGGTCGCCCGTGATCGTGTCGAGCCGCTCCTCGAGCTGCTGGGTCATCGTCGCGATCGCTTCTGACAGGCGCCGGATCTCGTCCGCGCCTTCGACGGGTTCGACGCCGCGATAGTCGCCGCTCGCGATGCGCTCGGCGAGCTCCGCCGTCGCGCGCAGCGGCGCGCTCACGCGGCGCGCAAAGGACGCCGCGACGAGCACGGCGACACCGGCTGCGACCAAGGCGGTGAGGATCGTCGAGATGCGCAGGCTCGAGATGCGCTCCTCGATGCCTTCGAGCGGAAACGCCGCGCGCACGAAGCCCGCCAGCTGCTTGTCGATGCGAACCGCGCGCGCTTCGTAGCGGTAGTGGGTTCCGACCGTCTCGCTGTCGCGCTCGGCGTAGCCCACGCCGTCGCGCTCCGCCTCGACGATCTCGGGCCGCTGGCGGTGGTTGCCCATCTCGGCCGGTTCGCGCTCGGAGTCGGCGAGCACGACGCCATCGGCACGCACGAGCGTGAGCCGGGCTCCGCTCTCGCGTCCGAGCCTGCGGATGCGCTCTTCGAGCACCGGCTCGAGCGGAGCATCCCAATGTCCCGCCGCGACTTCCTCGAGCATCACCAGACGCAGTCGCAGCGCCTCGTCGAGGTCCGCGAGCATGTCCGCGCGCGCGCGCCGCTCGAACCAGGTTCCCAGCGCGACCGTCGCGAGCAGGATGAGCCCGACGCAGCCGAGGTAGAGGCGCCAGAAGAACGACTTGCGCATGCGCGGGGCGAGTCTAGCGAAGCTGTGCGGGGGCTACTCGCCCTGCTCGAGATCGCGGAAGCGGTAGCCGACGCCGCGGATCGTCTCGATCAGCTCGCGGCAGCGGCCGAGCTTGCGGCGGATCGCACCGACATGCACGTCGATGTTGCGGTCGATCACGACCGCGTGGTCGCCGATCGCGCGCGAGAGCAGCTGGTCGCGCGAGAACACGCGGCCGGGGTGCGTCGCGAGGAAGTGCAAGAGGCGCATCTCCGTCGCGGTCATCGTCACGGGCTCGCCGTCGACGGTGACGAGGTGCTTGACCGAGTCGACCATCAGCCCGTCGCGCGCCACGCGGTCGCCCGACGAGCGCGCCTCGCGCAGCGGCCCGCGGCGCAGGACTGCCTTGACGCGCGCGAGCAACTCCTTGGGACTGAACGGCTTGGTCACGTAGTCGTCGGCGCCGAGCTGCAGCCCGAGCACGACGTCCGATTCCTCGCCCTTCGCCGTGACCATGATCACGGGGATCGAGGCGGTGACCGGATCCGCCTGCAGGCGCTTGCAGACCTCGAGCCCGTCGAGCCCGGGCAGCATCAGGTCGAGCAGCACGAGGTCGGGGTTCTCCTTGCGCACGCGGTCGAGCCCCTCCTCGCCGTTGCGGCTGGCGACCACGAGGTAGCCCTCGCGGCGCAGGTTGTATTGCACCACTTCGAGGATGTCGGCTTCGTCCTCGATGACGGCGATCTTCTCTCGTTTGGACATCTGGATGACCTTGGGTCCTTGATCCTCGCTTCGAACTTGCGCGCCCAGTACCGCCACCGGCGGTCAAGCTCGGATAAAGACCCGCACAAGACCTTCGCTTGCGCCCGCGGGCGGTTCAAGGCGCGTGGGGCGGGCCGGAGGGAGCATCAAGATCGCGACAAGGGCGAGCGGTGCGAGGCGATGGGCCTCCGACTATGCTCCGCGCGCCCTCTCGAGCCCCGCCAGCATGAACGCAACCGCTCCCGCCTTCGACGGCCCCGTCTCCGCTCCCGAGGCCCGCCCGTGACCGTCGGCTGGACCGAACTGGCGGTCGTGGTGCCGCTCGAATGGCACGAGCTCGTCGCCGAGACGCTGGCGCTCACGCCCTTTTCGTCGGTGGCTTTCGGCGGCGAGGTCCCCGGGGCGTCGGCCCCGGCTCCGGGCAGCGACTGGGTGCGCGCCTACGTGATCGAGAGCGACGACACGCCGGAACTGCGGCGCGCCGTGGGGGATTCGCTCGCCGCGCTCGCCGACGCGACGGGCGCGGAGGAATTGCGCGGGCTCACGCTGCAGTTCCGGACACTTCCGCCCGAAGACTACGCCAACGCGTGGCGCAAGAGCTGGCGCCCGATGCGCGTCGCCAACTTCGCGATCGTGCCGCGCGACTGGAACGGCACGCTGAAGCCGACCGACCGCCGCATGGTGCTCGAACCCGGCGGTGCGTTCGGCACCGGTCGCCATCCGACGACGCGCGCCTGCCTGCGTGCGATCGAGCGCCTCGCGCGCCCGGGCCAGCGTGTCCTCGACGCGGGCTGCGGCAACGGCGTGCTTGGCGTTGCCTGCGCGCTGCGAGGCGTCGAGCACGCGCTCGGCTTCGACATCGACCCGACCGCCGTGCCCTACGCGAACGAGCTCGCCGAGTGGAACGCCGTCACCTCGCGCTGCGAGTTCCGCGCCGGCGCCTTCGAGTGCCTGCGCGCCGACGAGCGCAACTTCGACGGCGTGCTCGCCAACATCTACGCCGACCTGATCCAGGCCTTCTCGCCCGAACTTTCCGCGCGCCTGCGTCCCGGCGGCTGGTTCGTATTCTCCGGCTGCCACCGTTCGCACCGCGCGCCCACCGTCGCCGCCATCACCGCCGCGGGCCTGTCGATCGAGCTGCTCGACGCGCGCGGCCAGTGGGACACGTTCGTCGGCACGAAGCGCTGACTCCGATGCGGCGCCCGTGACGGGCGCGGTTTGCCGTGCCGGCGCACGGAGTCGCGACGGAAGCGATTTCTGCGCAGGGCGAAGCGCTGCCTGCGGAGCTGTCCGTAGGAATCTGCAATGGCGCTGCCGTGCGCGGGGGAGCTCCCTCGGCGCCGCACGCAAGGCACGCACGTTGCGCTGGGGACACCGCCGCCAGTTGCAGCGGCCTTCACCATGGATCCCAAGCCTGCCACCTGTCTGCGCTCCGCCGCCTATGCGGGGCTCGTCGCCGTCTACTTCAGCGTCTCGCTCGTCGCCTGGAACTCGGCGCCCGCCGGAGAGGCGCGGGTCGAGCTCGATCCGCTCGAGCGCGCGGGGCTGCAACTGTGGCGCGACCACAACTGTCAGGCCTGCCACCAGCTGCATGGCTTCGGCGGTTTCCTCGGACCCGACCTGACCAACGTCGTCACCGACGAACGTTCCGACCGCGAGTTCGCGCGGACGCTGTCGGAAGGCGTGAAGCAGATGCCGGCGTTCCACTTCGATGAGGAGCAGCAGGCGAGCGTGCTCGCGTTCCTGCGAGCGATGGATTTCACCGGATGTGCCGAGCCGCGACCGCTCGAGGCGCGCCGGCCGCTCCCCGCGACCGAGCACTACCGAGCGCTGGCCGGACTGTGGTCCGAACGCACGGGGGCCGTGTTGCCCGAAACCGAAGCCCGCGGGCTCGAGGTCTGGTCGCGCCAGCAGTGCGGCGCCTGCCACGTGCCCTTCGCCCGCGGGCGATTCCGGGCTCCGGACCACTCCGCGGCGGCTGTCGATCGTTCGGCACGGCACGTCGACGAACCCACCAGCGTGGGCCGCGGCGTGATGCCGAGCTTCCAGCTCACCGGCGACGACGTCGCGGCGCTGTCGAGCTGGCTCGAGTTCGTCGCGGCGCATCGCGACGAGTGGGTGGAGCTCGAGTGCGAGCTCGTCCAGCGCGACACCTTCTCCTTTGGGGACCTGCCGTGGTTCGAATATCGCTAGAAACGTCCGGCCGGTCGCCGCTGCGCGCCGATGTGCGCGTGGTCGCGATTCCGGCCGTTCTCGCGCTGCTCGCCTGTTGCATCACCGTGCTCGCGGGCACGCTCTCGGCGCTCGTCTACACGCCGTTCGAGCCCACGTTGCGCGCCGTCGGGCTCACGCTGCAGGGCCTGCGTCCGCTGCACGAGACCTTCGCCTTCGGCTGGGCCTTCCTCGCCGGCGTCACGGTCGTCCACGCCTGGATGCTCGAGAGCGGCGGCGCCCTGCGAGGCGCTGAGAGAGCGCGTTTTTGGCTGCAAATCGCGCTGTGGAGCCTCGCGGGGGGCTGGACCGTCGTGGCGCTGCTCGCGGGCCGCTACACCGGTCGCGAGTACGCGGGCGCGGACCTGCCGGCGACCGCAGCGCTGCTCGTGGGCTGGCTGTGCTTCGCCTGGAATTACCTCGGTCGCGCGGGCCTCTCGCTGCGTGGCAAGCCCGTGTACCAGTTCATGTGGTTCACGTCGCTGTGGCTGTACGTGTTCACCAGCGTCGAGTCGCACGCCTACCTGCTCGATGGGCTGAGCCGCGAGCCGCTGCGCGATCTCGCGGTGCAGTGGAAGTCGAACGGCGTGATGGTCGGGGCCTTCAATCAACTGCTCTACGGCGCCTTGATGTGGGTCTCCAGCCGCATCCGCGGCAACGAGGACTACGCGCGCTCGCGCACGGCGTTCGCGCTGTTCGGCGTCGGCGTGCTCAACACGTTCGCCAACTACGGGCACCACACCTACCACCTGCCGCAGAGCGCCTGGATCCACGGCATCGCCTTTGGCGTCAGCATGCTCGAGATCGTGATCCTCGCGAAGTGCCTGCTCGACGTCGCCAAGGTGCTGCGGGCCGCGCCTGCGGATCCGCGCCATGAGGCCTCGCTGCGCTTCTCGCGCTCGGTGACCCGCTGGACGTTCCTGATGCTCGCCCTCGCGATGCTGCTCTCGCTGCCGTCGCTCAACTCGATCGCGCACGGCACGCACGTCATCACGGCGCACGCGATGGGCGCGATGATCGGGATCGACTCGATGATCGCCTGGGCGGCGTTCGCGTGGATCCTGCTGCAGTGCGTCGAGCCGGGCGAGCGCTCGGTCCGGCCGCAGCGCGTGCGCCGTTACGCGCTCGCGTTCGACCTGCTGCTTGGAGCGTGGCTCTTCGTGCTCGTCGCCCGCGGGCTCGCCGCGGGGCTCGCGCGTTACGCCGGTCCACGAGCGCCGGACCTGTCGCGCCTCGTCGACTGGTTCCCGGTCCTGCTCGCCGCACTCGGAGGCGCGCTCGCGCTCGCGATGCTCGCGCTCTCGCTCGAGTGGCTCGCGAGCTTCCTGCGCCTGGCGTTCAGCGGCCCTTCGGCTTGGCGGGAGCCGCCTTCCTCGGCGACTTCGGCTTCGCGGGCGCGGCCTTCTTCGCCGCCGGCTTCTTCGCAGGCGCGGGAGCTGCGGCGGGTGAGCCGGTGAGGGCCGCGAGCACGGCCTCGACGTGGCCCTTGACCTTCACGGGCGACCACACGGCGGCGATCGAGCCCGACTCGTCGATCAGGAACGTCGAGCGGATCGTGCCCTGCACCTTGCGGCCGTACATGAGCTTTTCGCCGAAGGCTCCGTAAGCGCTCGCGACCTTGCTGCCTTCGTCGACGAGCAGGTCGAAAGGCAGTTCGTGCTTCGCACGGAAGCCCGCGTGCGACTTGAGCGAGTCGGCCGAGACGCCGAGCACGACAGCGCCAGCCTTCTGCAAGGCCGAATGCTGGTCGCGGAAGTCGCAGGCCTCGACGGTGCAGCCGGGCGTGTTGTCGCGCGGGTAGAAGTACAGGACGACCTGACGGCCCTTGAGGGAGGCGAGCGAGACCGTCGCGCCGGAGGTCGAAGGGAGCGAGAACGCGGGAGCTTTCTGGCCGAGCTTGAGCATGGCGCCACGATAACGACCGGACTTGGGGGCGCGCGCTATCTTGGGCGTCATGGTGCTCACCCAATCGACGATGCTCGCGCTCGGCACGCCCGCTCCCGACTTTGCGCTCCCCGACACGAACGGTCGCACCGTGCGGCTCGCCGAGTTCGACGGAGCCAAGGCGCTGGTCTTGATGTTCCTCTCGAACCACTGCCCGTTCGTGAAGCACATCCAGTCCGGACTGGTCGCGCTCGCTCGCGAATACCAGGCGCGCGGCGTCGCCTTCGTCGCGATCGCGTCGAACGACCAGGGCACGCACCCGCAGGACGGCCCGGTCGAGATGGTTCGCGAGGCCGAGAGCGCGGGCTACACGTTCCCGTACGTGTTCGACGCCTCTCAGGAAGTCGCAAAGGCGTACCGCGCGGCCTGCACGCCCGACTTCTTCGTCTTCGACGGAGCCCGCAAGCTCGCCTACCGCGGCCAGCTCGACTCCGCTCGCCCCGGCAATCCGCAACCCGTCGACGGCGCCGACCTGCGCGCCGCCCTCGACAACCTGCTCGCCGGCCGCCCCGCCCCGACCCAGCAGCGCGCCAGCATGGGCTGCAACATCAAGTGGCGCCCCGGCAACGAGCCCGAGTGGTTCCCGCGCTGAAGCGCCGCTTCGAGGCGCAGGGTGCCTCGCCGACTGGGCAGGAATTCGCAATCCTGCTAGGGTCATGAGGACTCCCGTGTCGCTCCGCTGCTGGCGGTCGCGCTCCACATCCGGATCCCCTTCAGAGCCGCAGTCCATGTCACGATCCGCCTACGCGCGATTTGCCTCGCCGTCTCTCGCAAGAACTCGATTCGTGGCGCTTGCGGCCTCCGTCGCGATGCTTGCGAACCTGTCGCGAGCCCAGCTCGTGATGTACGTCGACGACGACGCACCCTCTGGCGGAACTGGACTGAGCTGGTCGTCACCGTTCCGGCACCTGCAGGACGCTCTCGCGGTTGCGCCGTCGAACACGGTGATTCGCATCGCCGGTGGAACCCACCGGCCTGACGAGGGAGCAGGGCAGGTCGCGCTGCTGCCGTGGTCAACGTTCCTGCTCAACCGCAAGCTGGCGTTGTATGGCGGCTATCGGGGGCTCGCCGGTGGCGGAGCTCCGAACGATCGCGATCCGCAGCAGTTCGTCACTGTCCTCAGTGGCGACCTAGCGCAGAACTCGCCGGTGAGCTGGGACAACTGCCTGCACGTTGTCACCGTCAACACCAGCAGCACGGTGACCGTCGATGGCCTCGAGATCGTCGACGGTGGGGGCACGATCTTCTCGCCGCCGACGCAACCGTCGATCCGCGGGGGCGGGATGGTTCTGACGCAAGGCACCGTGCAGCTCGTCGACCTGCGCTTCCGGCGCTGCAACAGCCTCGGTTGGGCGGTGGCGAGCATCGGCACGACGATCGAATTCGTGCGCTGCAACTTCGGCGATGACGCCAGCCCGATGGGGAACGGCGCGCTGCACCTCGAGTCTTCCAACGTGCGCGTCGAGGATTGCAGCTTCGTCGCGCAGCCGAACTCGGCCGCCCAGGGCATCTGGTCCAACTTCAGTTCGCTCGACGTTCTGGGCAGCACGTTTCGCGGCAATCACGGCACCGATGGGGGCTCGGTCCGCTCGTTCGGCGCGCCCGTGGTGATCTCCGATTGCGTCTTCGAGAACTCGCGCTCGCAGAACAGCAACGGCGGTGCGGTGCTCGTCAACAACGGGCCGCTGACGATGCTTCGGTGCGAGGTGCGCGGGACGAGCACCGACTTGAACAGCGATGGTGCCGTCTACGTGAACAACGGCGGGCTCGTCATGGACGAGTGCGTTTTTGAGGACAACGTCGCCGGGCTGGGCGGCGCCCTGGTCGTGACCAGTCCCGGCTTCTCGATCACCCGCTGCCAGTTCCGCCGGAACGTCGCCGACAATGGCGGCCGCGGCGGCGCGTTGGTCGTCGGAGGAACGGGAGTCGTCTCCCAGTGCAGCTTCGTCGAGAACAGGGCGTGGTTCCTTGGCGGCGCCGTGGTCTGGGGACAAGCCTCCGGCACCCTGTCGTATCTCGATCGCTGCACGTTTTTCGGCAACTGGGCCGACTCCGCGGGAAGTGCCGTGTACTTCGACGGTCCGCTCGGAGGCGGCATTCGCAGCTCGATTCTGTGGGACAACCGGATCGGCATGCTTTCGACGCTCGACGCGCAGGCCGTCGCGACGCAGGGGCCGCTCGTCGTGACCTACAGCGACGTCCAGGGCACGCTCGTGCCCGGCACTGGCAACCTCAACGTCGATCCGCAGTTCCTCTCGGTCTCCGGGCGCGACGAGCGGCTCACCGCAGGCTCGCCGTGCATCGACGCGGGCGATCCGGCGTTCACCGATCCCGACGGCAGCCGCGCCGACATGGGTGCGTGGCCGTTCGACCCCTTGGCGTGCCCGCAAGTGACGGCCTACTGCGTCACGGCCGCGTCCTCGAGCGGTTGCCTCACGACGCTCTCGTGGCAAGGCAACCCGAGCGCGACGGCGGCGACTCCCTTCGTCGTCACCGCCAGCAACGCTGAAGGTGGCAAGCAAGGAATGCTCTTCTACGGCATCAACGGCGCCGTCTCCGCGCCCTTCGGCGCGACGGTGAGCACACGTTGCGTCGCCACACCGACGCAGCGCACGTCCACGCAGTCGACCGGCGGCACTCCCGCGGCCTGCGACGGCTCGCTCTCGCTCGACTGGAATGCGTACCTCGCGACGCATCCCGCTGCGCTTGGCGCACCGTTTGCCCTCGGCGACACCGTGTGGATGCAAGCCTGGATCCGCGACCCCGCGGGCCCGGGCACGACGTACCTTTCCGACGCCCTGCAGTTCAGCCACTGCTACTGAGAACGAGGCTCCCGATGCGTACCCACCTGGCACTCGCCCTCGTGCTCCTCTCGCCCGCCGCGCTCGCGTGGCAGTGCGAGCAGTGCAGCGTCACTTCCGCCGGAGTTCCGGCCGTCAGCGCGAGTTTCGTCGGCGCGACCGACGACTCGGGCACGTGGGTCGTGTTCTCGTCGGCGGCGAACAACCTGATTCCGGGCGACACGCTCGACTTGTCCGACGTGTTCCTGCGCGATCGCAATGCCGGCACTACCACGGTGCTCAGCATCTCGACCGGCGGACAGCTCGGGAATGCGAACTCGAACGCGCCCTCGATCAGCGGGAACGGGCAACTCGTGTGCTTCGTCTCCGTGGCGAGCAATCTGGTCACTGGCGACACGAACGCTCGCAACGACGTGTTCGTGCGGAATCTGTCGACCGGGCAGCTGCAGCTCGCCAGCCGCGCCGGATTCGGCGCACCGGGCTCGGACCACTCCTTCCAGCCGCGGCTCTCCCCCGACGCGACGAAGCTCGTGTTCGTCTCGAAGTCCTCCAACTTCGTGGCCGGGGACACCAACGGCTTCGACGACGTCTTCGTCCGCACGCTGGCGACCGGCGCGATGGTGCGTGCGAGCGTCGCGACCGGCGACGTCCAGTCCAACGGAAACAGCAGCAACCCGAGCCTGTCCGCCGACGGCAACTTCGTCGTTTTCACGAGCGCGGCGACCAATCTCGTCGCGACGGACTCCAACGGGCTCACGGACGTGTTCGTGCACGACCTGACGACCGGCGTGACGACGCTCGTGAGCTCGCCACCGGCCGGCGGCGTGTCCAACGGCGAGGCCGACCACGGCTTTCTCTCGGCGGACGCCCGTTTCGTCGTGTTCTCCAGCCGCGGCACGAACCTCTCGACGGGTGTGCCGAACACGAGCTTCTACCATCCCTATTTGCACGACCGGCTGCTCAACACCACCGTGCGGCTCGACTTCACGGCGACGGGGGCCTACGCGAACAAGCACGGGACGGCGCTGGGAGTCTCGATCGACGGTCGCCACGCCTGGTTCCGCAGCGCGGCCAATCAGGTCGCGGCCGGCGACGTCAACAATTTCGAGGACGTGTTCGTGCGCGACGTGCAGCTCGGCGTCACCACCAAGTTGACCAAGGGCTACAACGGCGCCCCGATCCAGGTCGGCACGGACGCCGCCGTGCTCTCGTCCAACGGTGCCTACGTCGTGGTCGAGACACGCTCGCCGAACATGGTGCCGACCGACTACAACAACGTCGGCGACGTGTTCCTGATCCCGGCCGAAGGCCCCAACGCGACGCTCTACGTCGATCAGGACGGCGACGGATACGGCGACCCGTCGAGCTGGTCCTCGGGCGCCCCCGGCGCTCCGGGACTCGTCACGCTCGGAGGGGACTGCGACGACGCGGATCCGGCGACGAACCCGGGCGCGGCGGATCCCTGCGATGGTCGCGACCGCGATTGCGACGGGACGACCGATGAAGGCTGCATCACGTACTACTGCACGACCTCGACCACGACCCACGGCTGCCATCCGTTGATGTTCGTCGGCGGCTACGCGAGCGCCACCGCGCAGTCGCCGTTCCACCTCGCGGCCTTCGACGTCGAAGGAGCGCGGGCGGGTCTGTTCTTCTACGGCCTCGCTCCGGCCGCGGGGGTCTGGGCTCCGGGGAGCACCTCGACGAAGTGCGTGCAATCGCCGATCCAGCGCATGGGCGCGATCCAGTCCGGGGGCACGAATGGCCAGTGCGATGGCTTGCTGCTCTACGACATGAACGCCTACCTGCAGTCGCATCCCGGCGCGCTCGGAGCGCCCTTCCCGGCCGGCGCGCGGCTCTACGCACAGGCCTGGTTCCGCGATCCCTCCGCGCCCAAGGGCACGAACCTCTCGGACGCGGTCGAGATCCTGCTCGGGCCCTGATATGGGTGGACCTGTCAAGCACTCCTGACGGATCACGCTGACAGGTTTGAATTGTGCGGGGCCGGTCGCCTTCATCAGGCGGCCGGCCCCGGTCGCT
>JABWBL010000568.1 GCA_013360535.1 Planctomycetaceae bacterium | reverse complement strand
TCGACGAACGCGGCCACTTCCGCCATGTCCGCGGCCGCGCCGTCGCCGTCGCCGTGGTCCTGTCGGAACGAGGCGCGCAGCAGGAACGTCGGCAGCGGCTCGACCGCGACCGCCGCAGCGGCATCGAGCAACTTCGAGAGCGCGACGCGATCGGCCTCGAAGCGGTAGACGCGATTGGCCGCGTTGACGACGGTGAAGTTCGGCGGGAAGTGTCGAGCGAGCTCGGCGTGCTCGGCGCGGCGGGTCTCGAGCTGGAGCGAGCGGACCTCGCGGGCACCGAAGACGAACGCGAGCGTCGCGACGGCGGCGAGTGCACCCCGCGCGGCGAGCGAGCGCGAGATGCGCCTCCACAGCCGCTCGGCCGAGGTGATCGGACGCGCGGAAATCGGCCGGAACTCGAGGAACGCGCGCAGGTCGGCCTCGAACTCGGCGGCCGTCGCGTAGCGGCGCGCCGGATTGCGCGCCATGCCCTTGTCGAGGATCGCCTGCAGGTCGCGCGGCAGGCCGGGACGCATCTGCACCGCCGGGCGCGGCTCCTTGGTCGCGAGCTGCGTCAGGATCTGCGTCGGCGATCCTTCGTAGGGCGCGTGCAGCGTGAGCAGGTGGTAGAGCGTCGCCGCGAGGCTGTAGACGTCGCTCGCGGCCGAGCGGCGCGCCTTGCGCTCGAGCGCCTCCGGCGGCATGTACGCGGGCGTGCCGAGGCTCGTCGCCGAGCGGGTCGCCGGACTCTGGTCGTCGAGCAGCGCGACTCCGAAGTCGAGCAGCACCGGACGCCCGTCACGGCGCACCAGGATGTTGGAAGGCTTGATGTCGCGGTGCAGGACGCCCGCGCGGTGCACCGCCTCGAGCCCCGCCGCGAGGTCCGCCGTCCAGCGCACGACCGTTCGAACGTAGCTCGACTCGCCGCGGCGAGCGACGCCCAGCGTCGACTCGATCCAGGTCGCGTCGTCGCCCGTCGGACGCGGCGCGCGCGCCTTGGCGGCGTCGAGCACGGCCGACAGCGACGGGCCGTCGATGCGCTCCATCACGATGTAGACCTGCTCGCCCGCGGTGCGGCCGCGATCGAACAACGTCACCACCGCCGGATGCTGCACGGCCGCCATCGCGTGCGCCTCGCGCTCGAAGCGCTGCAGCGCGACTTCCGGCGCCATCAGGCCGTGGTGGACGATCTTGCAGGCCACCTTGCGGCCGAGCTCGAGGTCTTCGGCGAGGTACACGACCCCCATCGCGCCGGCGCCGATGCGCTCGAGGATGCGGAAGCGCCCGCCGAGGCAGCTGCCGGGCAGGCCGTCGTGCTCTCCGACCCGCGCGATCAGGCCCGGCATCGAACCGGCGCGCTCGACGGCCGCACGCACGCGCGCGAGCTCTTCCGGACGATCCTTGCAGGCGGCCTCGAGCCAGTCCGCGCGGCCTTCCTCTCGGAACGCGAGCGCGTTAGCGACGAGGGCCGTGAGCTCGTCCCTGCGCGAGCCCCGCGAGCCCGTGCCTTGCGAACGCCCCGCGTTCATTCGTCGTCCCCCAGCTCCAGCGACAGGCGCGCCTGCGCCTCGAAGAACGCACGCCGCGCGGCGGACTCCGAGCCGTAGCCGAGCTGCTCCGCGAGCTCGCGGAACGACGCCAGCCCTTCGATGCGCGCGCGCAGGAGGTGCTGGACCCGCGGCTCGAAGCGCGCGATGGCCGCGAGCAAGCGCGCCGCGTCCTCCGCAGCCGCCGCGAACTCCGCCGGATCCGCCTCGAGCCCCTCGATGTCGAACTCGCCCGTGATCGGATGGCCCTTGCGACCGTCACGCTGCGCCGCCTGATGGAAACGCAGGGCATCGAGGATGCGATTGCGGACGACAGTGGCGAGGTACCCGACGAAGGCCTCCTCGTTGCGTCCGGCGAAGGCCCCGAGGTCCCACAGCACACTCTCGAAGACCGAGTGAACCACGTCGCCCGTGCTGAAGCGCGCCGACAGCCACGGCCGGCTGCGCCGGAGGTCCGCGGCGAGGCGCTGGTGCACGAGCTCCTGCACGACGGGGTAGAAGCGCTCCGCGAGCGCCTCGAGCGCTTCCCTGTCGCCCGCCCGAGCCATCTCGAGCGTCCACAGGAACGGGGCAGCCTCGGTCATCGGCATCAGCGTAACGCGGGGCATGTCATTCGCCCCTTTGGCCAGCGAGCGGCGCGCCCCAACGAGGCCCCGCCCACTCCGTCACGCCGGTTGCTGCTCGGTCCACAGGAGCTTTGGCGTCGAGCCGCAGCGTTTCCGCCGCGAAATCCTGGGAAAAGAATCCGGAGAGCGAAACCCGAAACGCGCGTCGGAGCGCCTCGCGCCGCCGGTGTAGGTCCGCCGCGGCCCCCGTGCTAGCAGGGCGGTTCCCAACGGAGACTGCTCATGCAACCGATCCGACACTCGATCGTTCTCGCCGCCCTCTCGTGTGTTCCAGCGTCCGCCCAGCAGGTGCTGCAGAGCTGGCCCCCGGCCCCGGGTGAGACGCCCCAGGCGGTGGCGGCGGCCGGAGACGTCGACGGGGACGGGATCGCGGACCTCGCGCTGGTCGAGGCCAACCTGGCGCTGGCGAGCTCGCGGCTGCGCGTCTTCTCGCCCG
>JABWBL010000567.1 GCA_013360535.1 Planctomycetaceae bacterium | reverse complement strand
GGCTGCGGCTGGAGCGGAGCGATCCGGGCGGCTGCTGGCTGGGCTCGTGCTCGGCTTTCGCGCTGCCGCTCCGTTTCGGACGGGGCGGCAGCGTGGGAGGTGGGGGCGAGACCGGGCCAAGGCTCTGGCGCCGAGGTGCGCGCTCCCACTATAGTGCCGACCCCCTCGCGAAACCGCGACCGGTCCTTCCTCCGCGACCTCGGTGCTTCTCTCCGTCCCCTCGGCGCGTCCGCGGGGTAGGTAGGCCCGGGTCCCCGGCGGTTGCGCCGCGGCTTCCGACCCCCTGATCCTGTTCGCCCTCGACCCCAGTTCGAACGACACGCGACGCGCCTTCGCGCGCCTCATCCTCATGAAGAACGCGGCCCGGCTCCTCTTCGTCACCGCACTGTCTGGCACGGTGTCGATCCTCACCTCCTGCAGCGGGGGCAGCTCCGGCGGCGGACGCATGTACGTCGAGTCGTGCACGCTCGGCTGCACCAACGGCCAGAGCGGCGACCAGGTCAGCTGCGGCATCGTCAACACCTTCCAGAACCAGGATGTGGCGGTGGTGTTCTCGCAGCCGGTCTCGATCGGCTCGCTGGCCGCGAACAACGCCTTCCAGGTGATCGACATCGTCACCGGCGGCGTGCCTCCGGGCACGCGCCTCGTCGACCCCTCGAACTCGCGGCGCGCGATCTTCCGCCCGAAGCTCTCGTTCGACTCGGCCGGCAACCCGAGCTACGGCTTCGGCTCGAACCAGACCTACCAGATCCGCATTCCCGGCACGAAGCAGTCCGACACGGGCCCCTTCATCGAGAGCCAGGAAGGCCAGTTCAACACCAGCCGCATGCTGTGCACGATCACGACCAGCCAAGGTCTGATCGACCCCGTCCCGGGCGCCCCGTCGGTCTCGATCTTCGTGCGCGCGCTGGGCTTCCCCAACCCGGTCAACCTCGACTCGGTCGCCAACCTCGAGGACGTGCTGACGAACTCGACCGTGACCTTCGTGTTCAACGACCTGATGAACGTCGGCACGCTCGTGCAGCCGTCGACGGGCCTCTCGCCCTTCATCAGCATCAAGGTCGACCCCGACGGCAACCTGAGCACCCCCGGTGACCAGGTCCCGGTCGGCGGCACCTACCAGTTCTCGATCAACCAGTCGACGCTGACGACGAGCCTCGTCTTCACGCCCTTCGGCGGCTTCCCCAGCGCCGGCACCGGCAACCCCAAGCGCAAGATCGTCGTCGACGTCCCGTCCAACGTGAAGGACCTGTCCGGCAACTCGGTGCTCAACGCCGGTCGCCGCACGTTCGTTCCCGAGGTCGTGGTGTTCAACCCCGTCTCGCTGCCGACCGGCGGTGAGCAGTTCACCAACCAGAACAACACCGACACGCTGCGCACCGGCGCCGACTGGGGCGGTGGCCGCCTCGTCGCGGGCATCGGCGGCGGCTCCGGTCGCCTCGGTGACCTCGTCATCTCCGACAACCAGATCCGCACGTTCTACACGAGCACGCAGCCGAGCGAGCTGCGCATCAAGTTCGTCCGCAACATCCGCGGCTCGGACCAGGCGCGCTTCATGTTCGCCAACAACGCCGCGAACATCCTCTACAAGGTGCCGAACAACGCGACGGCGCTCGACATCCCGATCCGCTCGTTCCTGCTCGACACGCTCAAGGAAACGATCAACCTCTTCCGCTCGAACCCGGGCGCGGACCCGACGCTGGCGCTGCTGAGCTACGAGCTCGAGGGCATCGACACGATCGTGTGCCGCTCGGCGGTTCCCGGCAGCGCGCTCGACGGAACGCGCGTCGCGGTGTTCCCCGACTTCGCGCTGACGCTCGTCGGCTTCAGCCCGGCCTCGTCGGTGAACCCGCTCGACTCGAACTGGGGTGGCGGCGTCCCGTACGTTCCGGGCACCTTCGCCGGTGGCCTCGACAACGGTCTCGGCTTGACCACGACCTCGGGAGCGCTGATCAACAATCTCGATCCGCGCATGTTCCTGACGAACCTGGCGCTCGGCGCGACGATCCCCGACCCCATCGTCACCGACGGCGTGCTCGAGTTCTCGTTCGTCGAAATGCGCTCGAACTCGTCGCTCACCGTGCGCGGTGGCAACCCGTTCCGCCTGTTCTCGCGTGGCCTGCTCGCGATGGCCGACACTGCGATCATCGACGCGCGTGGCTCCGGCGTCGGTGGCCACGGCTCCGAGTCGCCGATCGGCCAGCCTGGCGCGTTCGGTGGTCCCGGCGCAGGCCGCGGCGGTCAGGGTGCCGACCGCCCCGACAACACGGGCTCGACGCTGCTCAGCCTCGCCAACTGCACCGTGGCCAACTGCCCCGGCGGCGGCACCGGCACGGCGCAGGCTCCGATCGTCAATGCCGGCATCGTCAACGTCGGTGCCGCCATCGATGGTCGCCCGGGTGAGGGCGTCGGTGGCGTGGCCGGCTTTGGCGGCGTCACGGGCCTCGGCGATGGCACGGGTGGCTCGCGCTGGCCGCTCAACTTCCCGAGCAACGCGGCGCAGGTCGACTACAACAACCTCGACGTGATCGCGGCCGACTGCACCAGCCAGCAGCTCGGTGCTGCGGGTGCCGGTGGCGCCTTCGCGACCGACGGCA
>JABWBL010000566.1 GCA_013360535.1 Planctomycetaceae bacterium | reverse complement strand
CGAGCTGCTCGGTCGCGTCGAGAGCGTGCTCACGCGCCTGCACACCGCGGACGAGAACGCGCGAAGCGCGGCCGCGCGCACCGAAGCGAACCGCCTGCTGCTCGCGGACCTGCTCGAGGCGCGCGAGCCGAGCTGGAGCCTCGATCGCGAGGATCCCAAGCGTGCGGTGGAAGTGCTCGAATCGGCCTTCGCCAGGCACGGCCTCGACATCGACGGCGGCACCACGGAAGACGCGGCCCAAGCGATCCGCTCGCGCGGGCTCGGCTCGGAAGTCGCGCTGTTCCTCGACTCGCTCACCGAGCTGCGCCGCGCGGCCGGCGACAAGGACGGCATCACGCGCGTGCTCGACCTCGCCCACGCGATCGACCCCGACCCGCAACGCGCCGACCTGCGCGAGGCGCTCGCCGCCGGTGAGCTCGACGTGCTGCGCTGGATCGCCAAGTCGGGCTTCGAGGACCAGCCGGCGATCACGATCGAGCTGCTCGGCTCCGCGTTCCAGCAACTCAACCAGAAGGACGACGCGCGCCGGGTCTACCGCACCGGAATCGAGCGTTTTCCCGCCGATTTTGCGCTGCAGTACCGTCTCGGCCGGCTCCTGACGCCGCCCGAGATGGAGTCCGGCGTGACCGCGGACAAGCAGGAAGCCGTCGAGTGCTTCCGCGCGGCGCTCGCGCTGCGCCCCGACAGCACGGTGGTGCGTTATTACCTCGGGCGCCTCTACTACAAGCTGCAGGAGCCCGAGCGCTCGCTCGAGCAGTTCACCATCGCGCTCACCCAGCGGCCCGACGACGGCACGTTCCTGTTCCAAGTCGGCAACTGCAAGCTTGCGATGGGACTGGTCGACGAGGCGCTCGCGATCCAACGGCCGCTGGTCGAGCGCCAGCAGCCGGACTGGCTCGCGGGCTGGGCAGCGAACCAGACCGGTCGCTGCCTGATGGCCCGCGGCGAGGTGGCCGAGGCCGCGAGGTACTTCCGGCTCGCGGTCGACCAGAACCCCAACAACCCCCAGTTCAACTCCGGCCTGTTCGAGGCCGTGCTCGCCTCGGGCACGAGCGAAGAAGCCGTGCAAGTGGGGCAGCGTTACGCCGAGCGTTTCCCCGACGACCCCGAGGTGCTCAACAACCTCGCCTGGGTGCTCGCCACCACAGCGGACGTCGACAAGCGCGACTACCCGCGAGCGATCGAGCTGGCGCGTCGCTCGCTCGAGATCAACGAAAGCGACGCCTCCTGGAACACGCTCGGCGTCGCCCTCTACTACTCCGGCGACGCCGAAGCCGCCACCGACGCCCTGCGCCGTTCCATCCGCCTGCAAGGCGCCGGCAACGTCGTCGACTGGATGTTCCTCGCCCGCGCGCACAAGCTGCTCGGCCGCGAAGCCGAAGCCCGCGACTGGTACGAGCGTGTCGTCGACTACATGAACGTCAACAAGATCGGCGACCCCGAATTCCTGCGCTTCCGCGCCGAGACCGACGCGGAGTTCGCGCGCTGACGGCCGCGTATCGATCTCGCGGATCTCTTTCCGCAGTCCTGCGTGGGCAGATCCCGGCGTGCACTTCGCTGGAGAGCCGAGCGTGTTGGAGCCGACACAGCGCGCCAAGTCACTTGAAAGGTCCCAACGCTGGTCGCCTGAAGCGAGCTCGCTTCACTTCAACGGGATCGTGACCTCGCAGGCGTAGTCCTTCGGCAGCGGAGAGTCGCTGTCCCGGCGGCGCCAGTATTCGCGCCAGTACTCCCACCAGGCTTCGGAAGCCGAGACGATCTGCGCGGGTTCGAGCACACCGGGCTGGCCGACCACGGCCATGCGCTTCGCCCGCACGATCAGGCCAACTTGTTGCGCGCGGAACGCGAGAAGCACAGATCCAGCGTCCGAGGGAGCGCCGATCTCGCTGCCGTGCGCGAACTCAACTCGGCATCCCACGAGGACGTCGCGGAGAGTGTCTTCGGAGCTCACGGTGAAGCGTTCGTGGTCGACGGAGAAGGGCTTGAGCTTGTCCGCATGGAGCGCCGTTCGCCAGTCGACGGGCAGCTCGCGGGCGTCCTCCGCCGTCAAGAAAGCCACGACGGAAGGCTCATGGAAGCGGAGCGCGACGACGCTGTTGGGCGGACGGCCTGCAACGAGCGGGGGGAAGTAGAGCTGCACGCCTCCGAACTCGACCTGGAACACCTCGGGGAGCGCCTCGGCCCACCAGCGCAAGTAGCCCACGTCCGAGATCGCGCTTTCGAGCGTCGAGATCGGGTCCGTCATCGCGACTTCCGAGCGGCAGTCGACCGACGACTCGAGTTCGAACGCTTGGCCGACCCAGTCTCCGTGAGGAGCCGCGGTGCAAGGCGTTCGAGCAGCAAACGGACGATGCGGGTTTGGCGGGCGGAGGAGAGGGCGGCGGCGGGAGGGACGTGCAGGAAGAGCGCAGGGATGGCGCGCGAGCCGGCGCTCGAGAGCAGCGCGTGGTAAGTGCGTTCGCAGACGTAGCCGCCGGCGTTGCGGGAGACGCGGACGAGCGGGGCGCCGGCGTCGCGCAGGAGGCGGGCGACGAGGCGCAGGTCGAGTGAGGTCTCCAGCGTGGGGCCGACCGAGGAGCCGAGCGAGGCGCCGAAGCT
>JABWBL010000565.1 GCA_013360535.1 Planctomycetaceae bacterium | reverse complement strand
AGCGGCGGCGGATGTGACCCTCTTGCGCGGCGGCATCGCGGCACTGCCACAGGCGCTCGGGCTCGCGCGCGCGACGATGGCGACGATCCGCCGCAACCTCGGCTGGGCGTTCGCGTACAACGTGCTCGGCATCCCGGTCGCGGCCGGAGTGTTCACGCACTGGACAGGCTGGACGCTCTCGCCGATGCTCGCGAGCGCGGCGATGTCGCTGTCGAGCGTCTCGGTGCTGGCGAGCTCGCTCGCGCTGCGTCGCTTCGGACGGACGAGGAACTAGGAGAGGACATGGACCACGGCCACGGATGCGGCGGCGGGAAGGCGAAGCAGGATCCGCACGCGCGCGAGATTCCGACCGCACCGGTGCTCGAGGCGCTGGTCGCCAACCACCGCGAGTTCCTGGCCTTTCTCGAGCGCCGCGTCGGAGACCGGGCGCTGGCCGAGGACCTGCTGCAGGAGGCCTTCGTGCGCAGCATCGACCGGCTGGGTGAGCTGCGCGAGGACGAGTCGGCGCGCGCGTGGTTCTTTCGCACGCTGCGCAACGCCGTGACGGACCATTTCCGTCGGCGCGCGGCGGCGGATCGGCGGCTGGAGACGTTGGCGGCGGAGCTCGACCCGGACGGGGCGGCGCCGGAAGAACTCGACCGCGTCGTGTGCGCCTGCGTCGGGCGCATCGCGGGCACGCTCAAGCCGGAGTACGCCCAGGCTCTGAAACGGATCGAACTCGAGGGCCTTCCGGTGGTCGAGTTCGCGCGCGAGGTAGGCATCAGCGAGAGCAACGCGGGCGTGCGCGTGTACCGCGCGCGCGAGGCGCTGCGGCGCGAGGTGTCGCGCTCCTGCGGCACGTGCGCGGAGCACGGCTGTTTCGACTGCACTTGCGCGTAAGGATCCGGCGGCGGCTGCGTCTTGGGGAGTGAGCCGACGGGGCTGGGCAGGTCGCCCGGCCCGGCGAAGCGGCTCGCACGAACCCGAGGCCCGCCATGTTTCCGATCCTGATCGCCGCCGCGCTGCTCGCGGCCCCCTACACCGTCCACGTCTCCCTTTCCGTCGCCCGCACCGACGCCCCGGTCGCCGCCGCGCAGGCCGAAGCGGTGCGCGTGCCTGTCCAGCCGAACGCGACCTGCCCGATCATGGGCAAGCCGATCTCGCTCAAGCTCTTCACGGACACCGAGCACGGCCGCATCTGGGTCTGCTGCAAGGGCTGCATCGCCGACATCCACGACGATGTCGCACTCGCCTACCGCACGGCTTACCCGACGACGAGCGAGGTGCGCGCCGAAACCTGCCCGGTCACGGGCAAGACGCTGCGAGAGGACTCGCCGTTCGTCGAGCTGCAGGGGCTGCGCTTCCGAGTGATCGATGCCGCCGCAGCGAAGCGTGCCGTGCAGCACTCGCAGGTCACGCTCGCTCGAGTGCGCGAGCCGAAGCTCGTCGACGTCGGCAACAGCGTCTGCCCCATCGACGGCAAGCCGGTCGTCGCCAACGCGTTTGCCGTGATCGACGGGCGCATCGTGCACCTGTCGTCGCCGCGCCACGTCGAAGAACTCGGGCATGACCCCAAGCAGGCGCTCGCCAAGGCCCTCGAAAGTGCGGGCAAGGCCCGCTGAAGCGAGCGAGCCATGAGAGCGATCGTCGGGCTGGTCTTCGTGCTGCTCGTGTCCTGCACGAGCGTCGCCTCACGCGTCGAGCGCGAGCGCGAGCAGGTCGCGAGCGAGCTGCGCGCCCGCGCGGGCAGCGAGCTCGAGGCGCTCGACGAGGCACGGGCGAAGGAGTGGCTCGCGCAGCCCCTCGGACCCGATCAGGCCGTCGCAGTGGCGCTCGCACTCGATCCCCGGGCTCGCGAAGCACTCGCGGAGCTCGACATCTCCTCCGCGCGGCGCGTGCGCTCGGGATTGATCCGCAATCCGGCGCTGCAGCTGGGTCTGGCGCGGCTCGACGGCGAAACCGACCTCGATCTCGACCTCATGCAGCCGCTCGCGGAACTGCTCACTCTCGGCGCCCGTGTCGAGCGGGCCGAGGGAGAGCTGCTCGCCGAACGAGCGCGCGCCGCGCGGACGCTCGTCCGTCTCGTGCACGACGTCCGACGCGACTGGCTCGACGCTGCTCTCGCCGAGCGCGCTGAAGTCCTGGCCCGCGAGCGGGTGGAAGCGGAGGCCGCGGCCACGCGGCTCGCGGACGAGCTGCACCGCGCAGGGAACGTCGTCGACTCGGTGCTGACGTTGTCCCAGCTCGCGCTCGCCGACGCGCGCTCGCGCCTCGCCTTGGCTGAGACTCGCACAACTGCCGCGCGCGAGCGGCTCGCGCGGCATCTTGGGATCGACGGAGCGCAGACCGAGTTGGCGCCGGTTCCAGAACTTGCGCTTCCGCGGGTACTTTCCGGTGGATTCGCTACGAAGGTCGAGGCCGCGAGTCTCGAACTCCAGGAAGCGCGAGCGCGTGTGGAAGCGTCGGCGCATGCGGCCGGCGTCGCACGCTGGGACGTGCTGCTCGAGCGCAGCTCGCTCGGCTTGACCGCGCGCAAGGAAGAGGGCCGCGAGGGCGCGGGGCCGACGCTCGCCCTGACGTTGCCGCTGTTCGACGACGGCCTCGAAGATGCGCTCGACGATG
>JABWBL010000564.1 GCA_013360535.1 Planctomycetaceae bacterium | reverse complement strand
GGAACCCCCGTGAACCCGCGCGGAGGCCGTCGCGGCGCTCCGCCGGTCGAAGCTGAGCCGAACTCCCCTGCCTCGGTTTGAATGGAAGATTCTTGGAGACCCCCTCGATGACTTCTCGACTTTCTCTCGCTCTGGTTTTCGTCGCGTCCATGTCCGCGGGAGCCTTCGCGCAAGGCCCGCCGCCGCCCTTGGGCCCGCCGCCTCCGCCGCCGCCCGCCAACCCGCAGACGCCCGAGAAGATCTCGCTCGGCGGCCTGCTGTTCTGGGACGAGCAGCTCTCGTCGACCAAGACGATGGCCTGTGCGACCTGCCACATCCCGGAGAAGGGTGGCTCGGACCCGCGCTCGGTCTTCGCTGCTCCCAACAACATCAACCCCGGCCCCGACGGCCTGTTCGGCACGCCCGACGACATCCACGGCTCGCCCGGCGTCGTGCGCAGCCTCGCCGACGGTCGTTTCCAGTCGAGCGCGAGCTTCGGCCTGCGCACGCAGGTCACCGGCCGCAAGTCGCCCTCGGCGATCAACGCGGCCTACGCGCCGCTGCTCTTCTGGGACGGGCGCGCCTCGGGCACGTTCACCGATCCCGTCACCGGTCAGGTCGTGCTGCAAGGGGGCGCCGCCCTCGAGAGCCAGTCGGTCGGCCCGATCCTCGACACGACCGAGATGGGCCACGTCGGCCGCACGTGGGGGGACGTCTCCGGCCGCGTCGCGACCTCGCGCCCGCTCGCGCTCGCCACGAACCTCCCGGCCAGCTGGACGGCCTTCATCAACGGTCGCGACTACCCGGCGATCTTCCAGCAGGTGTTCGGCACGCCCGACATCACCGCCGCGCGCATCGCGATGGCGATCGCGAGCTACGAACGCACGCTGTTCTCCAACCAGGCGCCGATCGACGCCTTCTTCGGGGGCAATCAGGGTGCGCTGACGCAGCTCGAGCTGCAGGGGCAGGGCGTCTTCACCAACCCCGCCAACGGCTGCGCCGTGTGCCACGCCGGCAACCTGTTCACCAACCAGACCTTCCGCTACATCGGCGTGCGTCCGCAGTTCGAGGACACCGGCCGCATGGCGGTCACCGGCAACAACGCCGACATGGGCCGCATGCGCGTGCCGAGCCTGCGCAACGTCGAGCTCCGCGGGCCGTACTTCCACAACGGCTCCGCGCAGACGATCGAGGACGTGATCGCGTTCTACAACCGCGGCGGCGACTTCAACGGCCCGAACAAGGACCCGCTGATCCGCCCGCTCGGCCTCACGCCGCAGCAGCAGACGGCGCTCGCCGCGTTCCTCAAGCGCCCGCTGACCGACCCGCGCGTCGCCAGCGCGACCGGCCCGTTCCAGCACCCGACCTTGTACGCGGGTTCCGCGCGCCAGCCGCAGCTCTTCGGCGCCCCGACACTCGGCTCGGGCTTCTTCGCGCCGCAGATGGTCGCGCTCTCGCCCGCCCTGATCGGCAACGACCGCTTCACGGTCGGCGTCGAGCGTGGCCTCGGGGGCGGCTTCTCGGGCCTTGTGCTCGACGTGCAGTCGAGCCCGGGCACGCCCTTCGGCGAGGCGACGGCCTACCTCGGCTTCTCGCCGGCGACCCAGTTCCGCCGCGTCGGTCCGCTCAACGGCGTCGGCGCGGGCAACGGCTGGCGCTCGGTCGTGCTCCAGATCCCCAACGATCCGGCGCTCGTCGGCACCCCGCTCTTCGGCCAGTGGTTCGTTCGCGATCCGGGCTCCGGCGGCCGCTTCTCCGCGACGTCGGCCTTCCAGATCACGCACTTCTAGGCTCGGATTCTGCCCCCCTGCGAGGCCGCTCCGGTTCGTTCCGGGGCGGCCTCGGTTGTTCACGGGCGCGGGCGGCGCTCGGGCGGTGGCACGACCAGCACGGGGATGGGGGAGCGCTTGAGCACACCCTGCGCGACCGAGCCCATCAGCGCGCGCGACAGGCCGGAACGGCCGTGGGTCGGCATGCAGATCAGGTCGGAACCCAGGCGCGTCGCGCACTCGACGATCGCCGTGGGCGCGTCGAAGCCGGTGGCGGCCTCGACGTCGAACTCGAGGCCGCGGGCGGCGAATTCGGAGGGGATCAGCTCGCGCAGGCGGCGCTCGACATCCCCCTGTTCGCGCGCGATTTCCTCGGGGCTGAGCGGCGGGAGCGGAGCGTAGGCGCCGAGCTCGACCACGGCCGACACGTAGGGCGCGGCGACGTGCACGAGCTGCAGGCGACCGCCGGCGGGCAAGAGGTGGGCGGCCCAGTGCAGCGCCCGCAGCGAGAGCGGCGAGAAGTCGATCGGCACGAGCACGCGCCGCAGCGACTCCGAAGGAGCGTGCGCGGCCTTGGGGACGAGCGGAACGACGAGCACGTTGCAGCGCGCCGAGGCGACGATGTCGAGCGACACGGAGCCGTGCACGAGCCGATCCCAGCCCTGACGGCGGTGCGTTCCGATCACGACGAGCTCGGCCCGTTCGGCGCTGGCGAGCTCGAGCAGGTGCTCGGCGACGCGACCGAAGCCCGGTGCGATGCGCACGCGCCGGATTCCGCAGGGCTGCGCCTCGGCTCCGATCTTCTCCGCGAGCGCGCGCTCGTGCTGCTCGCTCGCGTCCCGCAGGCGCTCGTCACCCGGC
>JABWBL010000032.1 GCA_013360535.1 Planctomycetaceae bacterium | reverse complement strand
CGCAGGCCGACGACGCCGATGGCAGCGAGGGGCACGAGCAGCGCGGCGAACAGCCAAGCGAGAGCACGGGGCGAGCGCACGGAGCGACGCTAGCCGCGCACCGTGCGCGGCGTCAATCCGCGGCCCGCAACGTCAGCAGCGAGACTTCGGGTGGACACAGGAACCGCAGGCGCGGCGCGGTGCCTCGTTCGAGGCCCACTCCGCGCGAAACGTAGAGCTGGCGACCGTTGACGATGTGCAGGCCACCGGCGGCGGCCGCGCGGGGCACGCTCGTCAGCGTGACCGGCGGGCCGAAGCCGGGAATCACGACCTGTCCGCCGTGCGTGTGGCCCGCGATCGCGAGGTCGAAGCCGTTTCGCCCGGGCTCGGCCTCCTCGACGCAGCTGGGGTAATGGCAGACGAGGATGCGGAGCTCGTCGCCCTCGCGCCGATCGAACGCGCGCGAGAAGGACTGGCCGAGATTCTCGCGCCAGTGCGCGATCGTCGCGCCGCCGATCAGAACGCGCTTGCCCGCGAACTCGACCTCCGCGGTCTCGTCGACGAGCAAGTGCACGTTGGTGCCCTCGAGCGCGTGCCGCACGAGCGACGGCGTGTCGGTGTTGCCGATCACGAAGTAGACGCCGAGCGGAGCCGCGAGCGGTGCGAGCAGCTCGCGGAACTGTGGCGCCGCCGCGAGGTAGCGCTCCTTGTTCGCGATCTGGATCAGGTCGCCGGGCAGCACGATCAGGTGCGGCTCGAAGGCCATCGCGCGCCGCACGGCCTCGCGCAGGTGCGCGTCGACTTCCTGCGACTGGATGTCCGCGAGCACCGCGATGCGCAGCGGCTCCGAAGGCGCGTTGCGCGGATCGATGGGGACGTCGTGGCGCTCCTCCACGAGGCGGAAGGGCTCGTAGAACGTGCCGTACCAGCCGAGCGCGGGCAGCAGGAGCGCACCGGCCAGCGCCACGGAGCGAACGGCTCGCGTGGCCTCGCGGCGCAGCGCGACGTGCAGCAGCGTGAGCGGAGTGACGACCACGAGCGTGGTCCAACCGAGCGAGGCCGCGAAAAAGAAGCTGTGCGCCGCCAGCACGAACACCGGGGCCTTCAGCGCGGCGAACAGGGCGCCAGCGGAGAGGGCCAGTGCGAGGCGCACGAGACCGATGCGCAGTGCGCGAAAGCGCAGCACGAAGAGGAGCAGCGAGAGATCGAGGGCGCCGGAGAGCGCGAGCAGGAACCAGAAGCGTGTCGTCAAGCGAGGCCCAGGGGAGCCCCACGATGCCAGCGTTGGCGCAAGCTGGCCACTGTGAGCGCGAAGTTCCTGCCTTCGCCCTCCGACCCAGTCGCATGGGGAGTTGTGGGGCGCTGGGATCGGGCCGGAATCCGGCTTACATCCCCGCATGTCGAAGCTCGGCACGAATCCGGCGGTTTCGCGCGGGGAGTGCCGCGTGCTGTTCGCGTTCGACATCGCGCAGGCGATCGACCTCGAGGCGGCGGGGCGCGCCGTGCGCGGGGCGGCGACTCCGGGGCGGCTCGAGCGCACGCACCCGGCGCCCAGCTATTTCCAGTTCACGCCTCCGCCGCTGCGACTGGCGCTCGAAGCTCCGGCGCTGCAGGTCGGGCGCTGGAGGACGAAGCCACAGGTCGAGCTCGTGCTGTTCGACCTCGGCGCGGCGCTCGTGCTGCACGAGGTCGAGCTCGACGGAAGTCTGGCGGAGTGCGTCGAGCTCTCCTGTGCGCTCGCGAACGACGCGTCGCTCGCCATGGCCGCCAGAGCGCGTGTCGAGGAGTTGCTCGTCACGCTCACCCCGCACCTCACCAAGCCCGGCATCGCCGCGGAGGAGGAGGACTACTCGATCTTCCGGTTGCCTTCGGCGGTGATGCAGGAGGACGCGGAGCGCTTCCTCGCGGAGCACGGGAACGCGCTCGCCGGAATCCTGCGCGCGGAGAAGCAGCCGCTCTCGCGCGAGGTCGCTCACGACGCGCTCTCGATCCGGCTGCAGTACGGGCCGACGGACCTGACGCTCGTCGACTGGCATGCGGCGGTCGTGATCGACGACCAGCCCGAGGACGTGCTGCGCGTGCTCGAGTTCGCCAACGTGCAGCTGCTGGAGATGCGCTTCCTCGACGGGCAGCTCGACGTCGCGCTCGAGGACTCTGCGCG
This sequence comes from Planctomycetaceae bacterium, assembly GCA_013360535.1. Taxonomy (GTDB): domain Bacteria; phylum Planctomycetota; class UBA1135; order UBA1135; genus F1-120-MAGs118. The sequence goes on along the minus strand of JABWBL010000032.1, from coordinate 11,915 downwards.
CATGCTGTCGCGGCGCCGCGGCCGCGAGTTGCTCGGCCCGTTCGCGTTGCGCCGCAACCTGCGGAGGCTCTCCGCGATGCAGCTCGAGGCCGCATTCCTGTTCGAGCGCCTCGCCAACACGCTCAAGGTGTCCGGCGACCAGTTCCTCGCGCGGCTCCTGCGGCAGGCGTCGCTGCGTTTCCGCCTGCAGGAGTGGAACGACGCGGCGCAGCGCAAGCTCGCGGCGCTCGACAACGTCTACGACAAGCTGCACGACGACGCGTCGACCCTGCGGGCGGAGATCCTCGAGACGCTGATCGTGCTCCTGATCGTGTTCGAGATCGTGCTCTCGCTGGTCAGTCACGCCTGACGGGCGCCGGCGAGGCTTGTGCGGCGGGCCACGAGCAGACCGAGCACGCGCACGAGTCGCTCGAGCGCCTCCCGCGGCGGATCACCGAGCAGCGCGACCTGCAGCCAGCCGCGCCGCACGAGGTACTCGCTGCGGTAGCTCGTCCAGAAGCCGCGCCGATCGAGCGCCTGACCGAGCTCGAAGGCCTCGAGCCCCTTCGGCGGCAGCAGCGTCAGGATTCCCGGACACGCGGAACGCTCGGGCACGAGGCAGCGCAAGCCGTGCGGTTCCAAGGCCGCCCGCAGCCAGCTCGCGCTCGCGGCGATGCGCTCGAGACGCTCAGGCGTGCACTCGCGCACGGCCGCGGACAGCGCGTGCACGAGGTTCGAGGAGTGCGTGTGCGGAACGCTCGCGTGTTCGGCCCAGTGGCCGAGGTCGAGGTAGCCGGGCAGGCAATCGGGTCGCGAGATCGGCCGGTTCTCGTGGAACACGAGCGCGAGCCCGGGGAAGCCGCCGAGTCCCTTGCCGCTGGTCGCCGTCGCGAGATGCACGCCGCGCAGGTCGACGTCGACGGTGCCGAGCGAGCTCACGCAGTCGACGCACGCACGCAGGCCGTGGGCGCGGGCGAGCGCGACCAGCTCGCGCAGCGGCTGCAGTCGCCCCGTCGAGGTCTCGTGGTGCACGAACCACACCCAACCGCTGCGTGGGAGCGCGGACATGGCCTGCGCGACTTGTGAGAGGTCGAATTCGTCGCCCCACGGGAGTGCGAGGTGCGCGAAATCGAGCCGCGCGCGTCGGGCATTCTCGGCGAGGCGCTCGCCGAACTCGCCGTTGGAAAGCACGAGCCCGCGCGAGCCGTCGAGCGAGAGTTGCGCCGCGACGACCTCGTTGCCGAGCGTCGCGGAGCCCAGCAGGACCTGCACGTCGTTCGCACGCGCCAGCCGCGCGAGGCGCGCCCGCAGTCCGGCGAGCTGCTCGACGAACTCCGCGCTGCGGTGCGAGATCGGCGGCGCCGCGAAGGCCTCACGCACGGCTGGCGAAGGCGTGATCGGCCCGGGCAGGAAGTTGAGCTCGTTGGGCTGGTCGAGGCGCGGCTCGAGCATCTCCTTCAGCGCCGGACTGTGCTGCGCGTTGTCGCAGAACTGATCGAGCGTGACGTACATCGGCTGGTACTCCGCGCCCGGAGTGCCGACGAGCTTGCCGAAGGGCGTGAAGCCCAGGTGCCTGTAGAGCTTGAGCTCGCGCGTCGTGCCCGAGATCACTCCGAGATCGAAGCCGCGTGCCAGCGCGTGGCGGATGCCGTGCTCGAGCAACGCCGCGAACACGGCCGTGCGCCGGAACTCGCGCTCGACCGCCAGCAGCCGCACCTCGACGGGCACGTGCCCCGCGGGCAGGTGCCGGTCGAGGTCGGGCACCTTCGAATCGAGCGAGAACGGCCGCTGGCCACGCAGCGCCAGTGTCGCCACCACGCGGCTGCCCAGCCGACCGATGATGTACGTGTTCTCGCCGTGGAAACGGTCGACGAGCCGGCGCTCGGTATTGGGCGGATGTTGCGGGATCTCCTCGACGAACGTGCGGTAGTGCAGGCGCTGCACCTGCTCGAGCTCGTCAGGTTCCGAGGCGACCTTGAACACCAGCGCGGGCGTGGAAGCGGTCATCGAGGATCTCCGCGAGGGGCCGGGGCGCGCGACGCATAGCCGATCACGTCGCGGTGCGCCCAGACGAGGATGACGAGAGCGAGTGTCGCGCCGACGAGCTCGACAGGACCGTCGCCGAAAACCACGGCGAACGTCGGCAGCAGGCACAGGCCGGTCAGGCCGGCGTGCACGAAGCGGCGTGTCCAGAGCCAGGCGAGGACCGTGAAGGCCGCGATCGGGAGGAGCGCGAGCGGGGCGAGCACGAGCCACGCTCCCAGCAGCGGTGCGACGCCCTTTCCGCCTCGGAAGCGCAGTTGCGCGGGCCACACGTGGCCGGCGAGGACGGCGAGGGCGCAAGTGTGCTCGACGAGCGCGCCCTGTTCGAAGTGGCGGGCGGCGAGCACCACGAGCGCGGCCTTGCTGGCGTCGAGCAGCAGCGTGAGGACAAATCCCGCGCGGCCGAGGATCCGCCCGACGTTGGTCGCCCCCGTCGCGCCGCTGCCCTGCTCGCGCACGTCGATTCCGGTGCGCCAGCGAACGAGCCAGTACCCGGCGGAGAAACCACCGACGAGATAACTCGCAACCGCGAGCGAAAGTGCAGGGATCCAGCTCACTCGATGGCCGCCGATGCTAACGACGCCGCGGGAAAGGCTCGATTCGCACTTCTTGTCAGTCGAATCTGCGCCACGAATCGAAGCCGGGCCGGCACAGCGTCTGGCGGGCCCGCGGAGGGGCTCGCTACCGTGAGGCGCGTGAAGAGCTACCCCCTCGTGTCGCTGATTCTTCCGCTGTTCGCCGGACTTGCGCTCGCGCAGAAGCCACCGACGCCGGCGGAGCACCTCGGCCGGCCCGTGGCGGGCGATTTCACGCTGGCGGACTGGAATGAGGTCTCGAGCTACTACCGCGCGCTCGACGCGGCGAGCCTGCGCGTGCAGGTCGACGTGCTCGGGGCCACGACCGAAGGGCGTGAGTTCCTCGCGGCGGTCGTGACTTCGGAGGCCAACCTCGCGCGGCTGGCGCAGATCCAGGCCGACGCGCGGCGCGTCGCGGATCCGCGTGGCCTCGCCCCGGCGGAGCGTGCGGCGCTCGTCGAGCGCGCCGTTCCGGTGCTCGTGATCTCGATCGCGATGCACTCGACGGAGACCGCGGCGCCGCAGTTCGGGATGGAGATCGCGCACGAGCTCGCGACGAGCGAGGCCGAGCCATGGAAGAGCGCGCGCGAGCGGCTCGTCACGGTCGTGATCCCCTGCACGAATCCCGACGGCCTCGACCACGTGTGCGACTGGTACCGCAGCGTCGTCGGCACTCCGTTCGAGAACTCCGGCCTGCCGAAGCTCTACCAGTACTACACCGGCCACGACAACAACCGCGACTGGTTCGCGCTGACGCAGGCCGAGACGCGCCACGTGACGCGGCTCCTGTACGAGACGTGGAACCCGCAGGTCTACTGGGACGTCCACCAGCAGGGCCAGCTCGCGGAGCGCCTGTTCGTGCCGCCCTTCCGCGATCCGCTCAATCCCAACCTCGATCCGACGGTGATGACGAGCATCAACCTGCTCGGCACGCGCGCGTTGCACGACCTGACGCGCGAGGGCTTCAGCGGCGTCGCGACCGGCGTGACGTTCGACCAGTGGTGGAACGGTGGCAACCGCAACGTTCCGGTGCGCCACAACATCATCGGCCTCCTGACCGAGGCCGCGTCGGTCAACCTCGCGAGCCCCGTTTTCCTCGAGCGTTCTCGGCTGCGCGCGCCCGGTGGCAAGGGCGAGTACGCACCGAGCGTGAACTTCCCGATGCCTTGGCCGGGCGGCTGGTGGCGGTTGCGCGACATCGTCGACTACGAGCTCGCGTTCGGGCGTTCGCTCCTGCGCAGCCTCGCCGCGGAGCCGCGGCAGTGGATCGAGAACAAGCTCGCCGCTGGGGAGCGCGCCCTGCGGCTCGGTCGTGAGGAAGCGCCGCGCGCATGGGTGATTCCGGCGACGACGCCCGACCGCGGTGCCGCGCGTCGGCTCGTCGAGACGCTGCTGCTCGGCGGCGTCGAGGTGAGCGTCGCGCAGGCGGAGTTCACGGTCGACGGCCGCAGCCATCCGAAGGGTTCGCTCGTGATCCTGCGCGAGCAGCCCTACGGCCAGCACGTGAAGGATCTCTTCGAGGTGCAGCGCTATCCGGAAGGCGAGCCGCCCTACGACGTCGCGGGCTGGACGTTGCCGCTGCTCTTCGGAGTGCAGCGCGTCGAATGTGTCGAGCGGCCCGAGGTCGCGCTCGTGCGCCTGAAGAACGCCGCCGAAGTGGAAGCTGCGCTCGGAGAGCGGCTCGAGAAGCGCTGGTCGCTCGTCGAGAGCGAGAGCTGGACACGGACGTTCACGGAGCTGGGTGCGGGCAAGGCGCTCGCCTACTCGCGCCGCGATGGAGCGATCGTGAGCGATGCGGCGGACAATCCCGTGTTGCTCAGGCTCGCGAAGCTGCCGCGCGTCGGCCTGTACACGCCGCAGTCGGGCTCGATGGACGAAGGCTGGATGCGTTGGGTGTTCGACACGTGGAAGCTGCCGTACGTGCGCGTGCGCAACGAGGCGCTGCGCGCCGGTCGGCTGGGCGAGTGGCTCGATGTGCTCGTGATTCCCGACGTTTCCGCGGGTGTGCTCGACGCGGGACGCGCGCCGGGCTCGGCGCCGAGCGAGCTCGTCGGCGGGCTCGCGCCGGAAGGTGCGGCGGCGATCGAGGAGTTCGTGCGCGCCGGCGGGCGGCTCGTCACCGTCGGCTCCTCGAGCCAGTGGGCGATCGACCTGTTCGAGCTGCCGCTCGCCAACGTCGCGAAGGAGAAGGCCAAGGATGGTGAGCAGGGCTTCTCGTGCCCGGGCAGCGTGCTGCGGACCCTGCCCGGCGAGCACGCGCTCACCGCGGGCCTGCCCGAGTCGGTGGCCGTGTTCTTCTCCGATTCCGCCGCGTGGAAGCTCGAGAAGGACGAAATGAAGCGCTGCGAGGTGCTGCTGCGTTACGCGCCGACGCAGCTCCTGCTCTCGGGTTGGATCCGCAGCTCCACGACGATCGAGGACCGCGCCGCGTGGGTGCGCGCGAGCCACGGCGACGGCGTCGCGCACCTGTTCGCGTTCAGCCCGCACTATCGCGGCTGGTCGCAGCAGAGCTTCGGACTGCTCTTCCGCGCCATCCTGCTCGAGCCGCGCTGATGCGAGCGGCTTTGTTCCTGTCGCTCGTCGCGCTCTCCGCCTGCGCGCCGGATTTTCGGCCCGCAGCGCGGCAGCTGGGCGCCGGCCTCGAGTCGCGGGAGCCGTTCGTGCAGCGTCGGGCCTCGTACTTCGACAGCGAGGCGACGCGCCTGCGGCGCGAGTGGAGCTACGAGGTGCTCGCCAACGGCGTGCAGCGTCCGCACGGCCGCGACGTGCAGAACTACTCCGACGGAACGCGTGAGTACGAGCGCGAGTTCCTGCACGGCGAGCCGACCGGGCGCTGGCGCTCCTGGTGGCCGGACGGCAAGCCGCGCATGGAGGCCGAGTACGGCACGAAGGAGCCGCGGCCGATGCGCTGGTGGCACGCGACGGGCGAACTCGAGGCCGAAGGGCTCGCGCTCAACGGCGTAAAGACCGGCCCGTGGCGCCACCAACGCGCCGACGGCACGCTCGAAGCCGAGGGCGAGTACGTCGCCGGGCAGCGCGCGGGCAACTGGACCTTGTACGACGAGCGCGGCCAGCTCGGCGAGCGCGTCGAGTTCCGCCGCGGCGTGCGCGTGAGGCGGCTCGAAGACTAGAAACGCACGGAAAACCCGGCCGTCGCGAACCATGCCGGTGCGGTGTCGCCGAGCGCGCGGTCGAGCGAGATGTCGAGCTGCATGGAACTTCCCAGCGTGCGCGTGAAGCCCAAGCCCGCGAACAACGGATCCGGTCCGCCGTCGAGCGACGGCTGGGCGACGAGCTCGACGTAGCCGCCCGTCTCGACGGACAGCGCCTTCGATGCCAGCAGGCCGAGCAGCGCCGACTCCGTCGAGTGACCGTCGCGGTCCTCGACACGCGACCAACCGAGCACGACCTTGCCCGTCAGCGTCTCGCCGAGCGGAGCGTCGGCGACGAGCGCGAGGAACGAACCGGGGCCACCGTTGCCGAGAGGTGTGGAAGCCGTCGGCAGCGTGAAGCTCGCGAGCAAGGCGATCGGGCCGCGCTCGGAGAGCGCGAGCTTCGCGCCGAGCTCGAGGTCGGTCGGGCCGAGCTTGCTGCCTTCGAGCGCGAGCGGAAGCCCGCCGAGTCGCAGCTCGAGTCCATCGACGACCCCGGCGCGAACTTGCACTCCGAGCGCGCTCCGCCAGCGGGAAGGCTCTTGCGTGCGCGGAGCGGTCACCTGCGGCAGCGCGAGCTCGAGCTGAGTCGAACCGACGGGCACCACGCTCGCCGCGTAGAGCAGGCCCGGGCGATCGGTGGAGATGGGGGAGGTCCCCGGTGCGCTCGAGGCACAAGCGGCGAACAACGGCAGCAAGAAGAGCGGGATGCGCATGGGGACAGAGTGGGACGCGATCGCGGCAGGTTCTCGCTTGCGAGCGTCGCCGCAGCGCGGATCGCCTTCGATTTAGCGGCTCCTTAGCGCACTCCGGATCTAGCGTTCCACGAAGAAAGGCAGTGGCCGGGCGCGAGGTGCCCGGCACATGCGCATGTCGCTCCTCCACATTCTCGTCGCCGCCCTCGCCGTGGGCTTGCTCGCCTACCTCGTCGTGGCCCTGTTGCATCCGGAGCAGTTCGAATGAGCTGGCAGTCGCTCACGGAAGTTGCGTTGCTCGTGGTGTTGCTGCTGCTGCTCGCTCCGCCGCTGGGGCGACATCTGGCGCGTGTCTACGCGGGCGAGCCGGGGAGGATCGGCCGTTGGCTCGTGCCCGTGGAGCGAGCGCTGCTTCGTGGCGCCGGAGTCGACGCGACGCGTTCGATGGGCTGGCGGGAGTACGCGCTGGCGATGCTCGCGCTGCAAGCCGTCGGCATCGTCGCGTTGCTCGCACTGCAGCTCGCGCAGGCGTGGCTGCCGCTGAACGCACGCGGATTGCCCGCGGTCCCGTGGCACGTCGCGCTCAACACCGCGGTGAGCTTCGTCACGAACACCAACTGGCAGTCCTATTCGGGCGAGGTTCTGCTCGGCCACCTCGTGCAGCTGCTCGGTCTCACGGTGCAGAACTTCGTCTCCGCCGCGACGGGCATGGCGGTGCTCGCCGCGTTGCTGCGCGCGCTCGAACCAGAGCCGCGCGAGGGCCTCGGCAACTTCTGGGTCGATCTGGTCAGGGGAGTCGTGCACGTGCTCCTGCCGCTGTCGCTGGTGCTGGCGGTCGCGCTCCTCTCGCAGGGTGTCGTCCAGACGCTGGCGTCGTCGATGAGCAACGCGTGGATCGACCCGGCCCTCGCCGGCACGGTTCAGGAGAGCGCGCTCGGTCCGGTGGCCTCGCAGGTCGCGATCAAGCAGCTGGGCACCAATGGTGGCGGGTTCTTCGGCGTGAACTCGGCGCATCCCTTCGAGAACCCGACGCCGCTCTCCAACTTTCTCGAGTTGCTCGCGATCTTGCTGTTGCCCGCGGCAGCCTGCTTCCAGCTGGCGAGCTCCGTGCGACGGCCGGCCCACGGGCGCGCCCTGCTCGCCGCGATGTTCGCGTTGTTCCTTCCGTTGGCGCTGTTCGCGATGCGCGTCGAGAGCGGCAGCAGTCCGGCGTTCGGCGGCGCGCCCGTGGACGCGCAAGCCAGCGAGCTGCAGTCCGGCGGCAACATGGAAGGCAAGGAAACGCGTCTGGGGCCCGGGGAATCGGCGCTGTGGGCCGCGGCGACGACGGCGACGTCGAGCGGCTCGGTCAACGCGATGCACGACTCGTTCCTGCCGCTCGGCGGCCTGGTGCCGATGTTCCTGATGCAGCTCGGCGAGGTCGCCTTCGGCGGCGTCGGATCCGGGCTTTACGGCATGGTGCTGTTTGCCCTGGTGGCGGTGTTCCTTGCTGGGCTGATGGTCGGAAGGACGCCGGAGTACCTCGGGAAGAAACTCGGAGCGTTCGAGATGCAGATGACGTCGGTCGCGATCCTGCTGCCGAGCGTCGCGGTGCTGATCGGCACGGCGCTGGTCGTCGCGACGCAGGCCGGACGGTCGTCGCTGCAAGAACACGGCGCGCACGGCTTCAGCGAGGCGCTCTACGCCTTCAGCTCGGCCGGCAACAACAACGGCAGTGCGTTCGGCGGCTTCGATGGCGCGCGGCCGCTCGCGGACGTGCTGCTCGCGCTGGCGATGCTCGTGGGGCGTTATGGCGTCGCGCTCCCGGTGCTCGCCCTCGCGGGCTCGCTGGCGAAGAAGCGCGCCGTGCCACCGAGTCCGGGCACCCTGCCCGATGGGGGCGTCTCGTTCGTGGTTCTGCTCGTGGGCGTGATCGTGCTCGTCGGTGCGCTCAACTTCGTGCCCGCGCTCGCGCTCGGTCCGGTGGCGGAACAGATGGGGAGCTCGGTCCATGGCCGCTGAAACGAAAGCGCGAATGGGCGCGGGATTCGACGCCTCGAGCCTGTGGGCGAGCCTCGACACGGCCGTCAGGCGCCTGGGACCCGTGCGGCAAGCCCGCAACCCGGTGATGTTCGTGACGTGGGTCGGAGCGGCGCTCACGAGCGTGCTCGGGTTCCACGCGCTCGCGCGCGAGGGGGATGCGCCGCCGTGGTTTGCGCTGTCGGTGGCGGCCACGTTGTGGTTCACGGTCCTGTTCGCGAATTTCGCGGAGGCGCTCGCGGAGAGTCGTGGTCGGGCGCAGGCCGAGGCGCTGCGGCAGTCGAGGCAGGACACGATCGCGAAGGTGCTCGTCGAAGGCCGTCGCGACGTGACGCCGAACCGGATCCCGTCGCGGCACCTCGTGAAGGGGCAGGTCGTGCTGGTCGAGGCGGGCGATCTCGTGCCGTGCGACGGCGAGGTGATCGAGGGGCTGGCGTCGGTCGACGAGAGCGCGATCACGGGCGAGAGCGCGCCGGTGCTGCGCGAGAGCGGTGGCGACCGCAGCGCGGTCACCGGCGGCACGCGCGTGCTGTCGGACTGGATCGTCGTGCGCTGCACGGCGGGCGTCGGGCATTCGTTCCTCGATCGCATGATCGCGCTCGTCGAAGGAGCGCGGCGCGGCAAGACTCCCAACGAGATCGCGCTCGGCATCCTCTTGAGCGGGCTTTCGATCGTGTTCCTCGTCGTGGTCGCGACGTTGTTGCCCTTCTCGCACTACGCCGCGGCGGAATCGGGTGGGAAGGTCGTCAGCGTGACGGCGCTGGTGGCGCTACTCGTGTGCCTGATCCCGACGACGATCGGCGGCTTGCTGTCGGCGATCGGCATCGCGGGCATGGACCGCATGGTGCAGCGCAACGTGATCGCGACGTCGGGCCGTGCCGTGGAAGCGGCGGGCGACGTCGACGTGCTGCTGCTCGACAAGACCGGCACGATCACGCTCGGCAACCGGCAGGCGGTGGAGTTCGTCGCGCTCGATGGTGTGCTCGAGCGCGAGCTCGCGGACGCGGCCCAGCTCGCGTCGTTGTCGGACGAGACGCCGGAAGGGCGCAGCATCGTCGTGCTCGCGAAGTCACGGCACGGCCTGCGCGAACGCTCGCTCCAGTCGTTGCGGGCCGAATTCCTCGCATTTTCCGCCCACACGCGGATGAGCGGCGTCGACCTTCCGGATGGTTCGATCCGCAAGGGTGCGCCGGACGCGGTGAAGCGCTGGGTGCTGGCCCAGGGCGGCACGTGGCCGGGCGAGACGGACGCGCTCGTGCAGCGCATCGCCAAGGGTGGGGGCACGCCGCTCGCCGTCGCGCGGGGCAGGAGCGTGCTCGGGCTCGTGCACCTGAAGGACGTGCTCAAGGGCGGAATTCGCGAGCGATTTGCGGAGCTGCGGCGCATGGGCATCCGCACCGTGATGATCACGGGCGACAACGCCTACACGGCGGCGGCGATCGCCGCCGAGGCCGGAGTCGACGACTACCTCGCCGAGGCGACGCCGGAGCGCAAGCTCGAGCTGATCCGCGACTACCAGTCGCGTGGGCACCTCGTGGCGATGACCGGTGACGGCACGAACGATGCGCCGGCGCTCGCGCAGGCCGACGTGGCGGTCGCGATGAACACCGGCACGCAGGCGGCGAAGGAGGCCGGGAACATGGTCGACCTCGACTCGAACCCGACCAAGCTGATCGAGATCGTCGAGACTGGAAAGCAGATGCTGATGACTCGCGGCGCGCTGACGACGTTCAGCGTCTCCAACGACGTCGCGAAGTACTTCGCGATCCTTCCCGCAATCTCGGTGGGCTGCTATCCGCAACTCGCGCGCCTCGACGTCATGCGTCTGGGTTCCCCGGAGAGCGCCGTGCTGTCGGCCGTGATCTTCAACGCGCTCGTGATCGTCGTGCTGATCCCGCTCGCGTTGCGGGGCGTCGAGTTTCGCCCACGCGCGGCGGCGGAGGTGTTGCGGCGCAACCTGCTCGTGTACGGGCTCGGCGGGCTCGTCGTGCCGTTCGTCGGCATCAAGTTGATCGACCTCGCGCTGGCGGCCTTTGGAATCGAGTGAAAGACATGAGAGCGCACATCGTTCCTGCGTCGAGGATGCTTCTGGGACTGACCGTGCTGACCGGGGTCGTGTATCCGCTGCTCGTGCTTGGCTTCGGACAGACGCTGCTTGCCGAGCGGGCAAACGGCTCACCGATCGAACGCGAAGGGCTCGTCGTCGCGCACGAACCGATCGGACAGGGCTTCGTGTCGCCGGAGTACTTCCACTCCCGACCGTCCGCGTGCGAGCGACCCTACGACGGGATGAAATCGAGCGCGAGCCAGCTCGGTGCGAGCAGCGAGGCGCTGGCAGCGCAGGTGAAGGCGCGCGTGGAAGCGCTCGGCGATGAAGGCGGTGCCGTACCCGTCGATCTCGTCACGGCCTCCGGCAGCGGCCTCGACCCGCATGTCAGCCCGGCGGGGGCGCTGTGGCAGGTGGAGCGCGTCGCGCGGACGAGAGGGCTCGCGGCGGAGCGTGTGCGCGAGCTCGTGCTCCAACACGTCGAAGGGCGTACGTTGGGGATTCTCGGTGCGCCACGCGTGCATGTGGTGCGCCTGAACCTCGCGCTCGACGAGCTGCGCTAGGCTGTCGGGCGCAATGGAGAGCAAGCGGCCCCAGCCCGAGCAGCTGCTCGAGGTTGCCGAGCGCGAGGAGCAGCGGCGCCATCGCGGGCGCCTCAAGATCTACTTCGGTGCGGCGCCCGGCGTCGGCAAGACCTACGCGATGCTCGAGCTCGCCCAGGCCCGCCGGCGCGAAGGTGTCGACGTCGCGGTCGGCTGGATCGAGACGCACGGGAGGCGCGAGACCGCGGAGCTGTTGCGGGGGCTCGAGGTGATTCCGCCGCGCGAGGTCGAGTACCGCGGCGTCGTGCTGCGGGAGTTCGACCTCGACCGGACGCTTGCGCGCGCGCCGAAGCTGGTGCTGATCGATGAGCTCGCGCACACCAACGCGGCGGGTTCGCGCCACGCACGGCGCTGGCAGGATGTCGAGGAGCTGCTCGCCGCCGGCATCGACGTGCTCAGCACGCTCAACGTGCAGCACGTCGAGAGCCTCAACGACGTCGTCTCGCAACTCACGGGCGTGCGCGTGCGCGAGACGGTGCCCGACCGCATGTTCGACGAGGCCGACGATGTCGAGCTCGTCGACCTGCCCGCGGACGAGCTGCTGCGTCGACTGACGGAGGGCAAGGTGTACGTGCCCGCGCAGGCCGAGCGCGCCGTGCAGCACTTCTTCCGCAAGGAGAACCTGCTCGCGCTGCGCGAGCTCGCGCTGCGCCGCACGGCGGAGCGTGTCGACGCGCAGTCCGACGAGTTCCGGCGTTCGCAAGGCCTCTTCTCCGGCCTCACGGTCGGCGAGCGGGTGCTCGCCATCGTCGACTCGAGTGCGCTCGCCGCCAACATCGTGCGTGTGGCGTGCCGCACGGCCG
>JABWBL010000563.1 GCA_013360535.1 Planctomycetaceae bacterium | reverse complement strand
GGCGCGGGCTCGCGGGCCACGCGGCAGCCCGGCAGCGCGAGCGCCGCCAGCGCGACCGAAAGGACGATTCCTGCGCGTTGCACGGGCTCCAGATCGGTCGCCGCTCCTTCGCACCTGAGCGCGACAAGGAAAGTCCTTCCGGGTCCCGGGAACGGCGCGGTTTGCGCGCTGCGGCGCAGGGGGCGTATCCTCGCTCCCCGCATGATCGATCCGAAGGACAAGGTTGCGCTCGACAGTTTCCGCAAGGCCGGACGCATCGCCGCGGAGTGCCGCACGTGGGCTTCCCAGAACATCAAGCCCGGCGTCGAGATCCGCCACATCCTCGAGTCGGTCGAGGACCTGATCCGCCAGCGCGGCGCGCAGCCCGGCTTTCCGGCGCAGTCCTCGCGCAACTCGATCGCCGCGCACTACTGCACGGGCTGGGAAGACCCGACGCGTTACGAGGAAGGCGACTGCGTCAAGGTCGACATCGGCGTGCACGTCGATGGCTATGTCGCGGACACGGCGCTGACGGTCGACCTGTCGAACGACGGGCGTTGGCAGAAGCTCATCAAGGCCTCGAGCGACGCCCTCGCCGCCGCGATCGCGACGGTGGCCGACGGCGTTCCCGTCGGTGAAGTCGGTGCCGCGATCGAGCGCACGATCCTCGCCGCCGGCTACAACCCGGTGCGCAACCTGACGGGCCACGGATTGGGCCGCTGGAAGGTGCACACGCCGCCGCAGATTCCCAACCAGGCCGAAGGTGGCGGTGGTCGCCTGAAGCAAGGCATGGTCTTCGCGATCGAGCCGTTCGCGTGCACGGGCAAGGGCTACATCGTCGAGCGCGGCAAGGCCGAGGTGTTCATGATGGTGCGCCCGCCGATGAAGGCGAAGGGCCTCGATCGCGACGTGCTCAAGGACATCGAAGGCTGGCGCGGGCTGCCGATCGCGCGGCGCTATTTCCGCCACCGCGATCCGGAAGTGGTCGAGGACACGCTGACCAAGCTCGCACGGCAGGGCTCGCTGATGCGCTATCCGCCGCTCGTCGAAGCCGATGGCGTGATGGTCGCGCAGACCGAGCACTCGCTGTACCTCGGTCCCGACGGCGTCGAGATCCTGACCGCGGGCGCGTGAATCGCGAGCGATGAAGCTCGCGCTCGTCACCACTCCGTGGGACGCGGAGGGAGAGCATGCGGCCTGCGCGCGCGCCTTCGGGCGCGAGCTGTGGGAGCACGCGGAGGTGCAGGTGTTCGTCGAGAATCCTCGCGCGGGCGCCGACTGGTTCGGGACGCGCACGCGGCCGGCGGGTGAGCTGCTCCCGCGCGACTTCGATCAGGTGCTCTACCTCGTCGATGACGCGGCCGAGCACGCTTTCATGGCGCCGCTCGTGCGGACGCTCGGTGGTTGCGTGGCGCTGCACTCGTGGGAGCTGCGCCAGCTCGCGCGGGCGGCCTACCCGGAGCTCGCGAAGCCCGGACTGCGCGCGGCGAAGCGCGCCTTCGGCGAAGGTGGCCTCGCGGCCGCGCGCGAGCACTGGAGCGATCCCACGTCGACGACCTCACCGCTCAACCGCTCGATCGTGCGTTTCGGCGACACGTTCCTCGTGCGGGACGAGGCGCTGCGCAAGCTCCTTCTCGACGACCGCAACGCGCCGACACCGATCGGCGTGCTGCCGTGGCCGGCGACGCCCGAAGGGGATTGGGCCGCCGTCGCGCGTGCGATGTTCAAGCTGTTCGAGCGCTTCCCGCCGCCGCGCACCGCTCGCAAGGGCTTGATCGGCCTGCGCGTGCGCGAGGGCGTGCGCCAGAATTCGCAGAAGGCCTGAGGCTTCCTGCGAGAGCGCTGCGCGGGTGCGCGTGGCGGGCTAAGTTGCGCGTGGAGGCAAATCGATGCGCGGATGGATGCTGGCGGTGGCGGCGGGTCTGTGCTGGGGCGTGGGTGAGCTGTGCACCAAGTCGGTGCTGCATTCGGGCAAGGTCGGGCCCCTGTCGGCGATCGCGTTGCGCTCGACGATCGCGCTGCCGGTGATCTGGCTCGCGTGGTGGCTGGTGGTGAGCGTGTGGGGCGCGGAGGCTCGGCCGGCGCTGCGCGAGCTCTCCAGCGGCGACGTGCTGCGGCTCGTGCTCGGCTCCGGCCTGTGCGCCGGCGCCCTCGGCATGGTGTTCTTCTACGGCGCGCTCGCGCTCGACGACGTGTCGCGCATCAAGCCGATCGCGTTCACGATCGCACCCGCGACGGCCGCGTTGCTCGGCTGGCACTTTCTCGGCGAAGGCCTTGGCGTGCGCAAGCTCGTCGCGCTCGCGCTGATCCTCGGCGGCGTCGCGTTGCTCGCCAGCGCGCCGCGTCCGGAACGGCACGACGCACCGACGGAGCTCGGACGCTGAACGTCGAACCAGCTTCTCCAGCGTTGGGCCTCGCGAGGATTCTGCGCGAAGAATCCGGTTCAGGTGATACCGCGCGGGGTGCCCGAGCGTCGTTGCGCTGGCCGGGACGGCGGCGGCGCCAAGGGGGCGACGCGTGCGGGCCGGCGGAACGCAGAAGACGAGGAGTTGGAGCGATGCAGGTGTGGAACAAGCTGGCGGTGGCGCTCGGGGCGGCACTGCTTGCGCCGCTGGGTGCGCGGGCCCAGGCGCTG
>JABWBL010000562.1 GCA_013360535.1 Planctomycetaceae bacterium | reverse complement strand
CCTGCAGGCGTTCGCCGTCGCGCTCGCGGATTTCGCTGGCAAGCAGGCCCTCCCACTCGCCGTGGCCGATTTCCTTGAACCCGTCATCGAGCAGCAGTTGCGATGCGCGCCCCTCGCCAAGCGCCAGCTCGGCGGTACGGCGTGCGCGCGACAGCGGCGAGGCCAGCGCGCGGTCGATCCGCAGCGCGCGCAGGCGCTCACCCAGGGCGGTCGCCTGGGCGATGCCGACCGCGGACAACGGGATGTCCTCCTGGCCCTGGTAGCGGCCTTCGGCGTTCCACGGCGTTTCGCCGTGACGGGCAAGCAGGATCTTCATGCGCGGCGGGGCTCACCGATTGTGCAGCGCACAATCCTAGCAGGTTGCACGCGGGTGACTGCACGTTCGATAGCGACACCTTCGAAGACTGGCCCGCGCGCCAAAGAAAACGCCGGCGCGAGGCCGGCGTTTCCAGTTGCAGGCAGCGGCGCTTACTTCTTCGGCGCGACGCCCAGTTCCTGCAGCAGCTGCGGCGCCGGCATGACCTCCTGCATGATCCAGCGCATGTAGCGTTGATCCACCGAAATCATGCGGGTGACGGCGGGATCGAACACCCAGTTCGAACTCACCGATTCCCAGTTGCCGTCGAACGCCAGGCCGACCAGACGGCCATTGGCGTCGAGCACCGGCGAACCGGAGTTGCCGCCGGTGATGTCGAGGTCGCTGAGGAAGCAGACGGGGACCTCGCTCATCGTCGTGTCGACGTAAGGCCCGTACTTCTTGGCCTCGACGGCGTCGAGCAGCGCCTTCGGCGAGTCGAAGGGCTCCTTGCCGGTGCTCTTCTTCACGACCTCGCTCAGCACCGTGAAGGGGCGGGTGACGGGTGAGAGCTGGGTGGGGCGGTAGCCGCGCACGGTGCCATAGGTGATGCGGAGCGTGCGGTTCGCGTCGGGCGCGACCATGCCGCCCTGGAATTTGCGCAGCGCGTCAGTGTAGCGCGGGCGCTCGAGGCTCATCGCTCCCTCGTACGCCTTGTTGCGATCCTCGATCACCTTGAGGGCCGGCCGGACCTCGAGCGCGAGGCGGATCATCGGATCCTGGCTGCGCTTCAGATCGGCGAGCTTGGCGGTCTTGAGCTGCTTGATCCGGGTCGCCTCGTCCTCGAGGCGGGTGCCCGCGTAGATCTTGTTGATCGCCTCGTCGAGCGCCGCGTCGGTGACCTCTTTGCTCTTTCCGAGCACGCTGGCGAGGATCGCCGGGCGATCCTTCTCGAGCAGGCGCGCGGCGCGCTGGAGGGCGAGCTTGAACGCGGCGCGATCGAGCTCGCGATCGTAGGACTTCTGGAGCCGCGCCTGCTCCTCCTCCAGCCGCTGCCAGTTGCGCTCCTGGTAGTCGGGGTCGCGCTCGGCGTCGGGCTTGGGGCGCTCCTCGGCCATGCGCACGATCTTGTTCGCGGCGCCGAGCAGGCGCGTCATGCTCATCGTCTCGAGCAGGGCGGCGTCGTGCTCGCGCGTCTTTTCGCGGCCTTCGAGCAGCTCCTCCATCTTCTCGATCACGTCGCCGTGGGCCGCCTTCCGGCCGGGATCGGCGTTGATCCATGCCTGGAGGTCTTCCTCGAGAGACGCCTTCTTCTTCGCGAGGCCGCCCTTGTCGAGGCCGTCGAGGAGGCCGCGGAGCTTGAGGAGGTAGTTCGAGAGGCCCGAGATCGTGAGCTCGGCCTTGATGCGGAGCGCGGGATCCTTGCGGCTCAGCCCGTCGAAGAGCGCGATGAACTCCTCGCAGAACTTCACCTGCTCGGGGTAGCGGAAGGTGACGGCCGCGGTGACCTCGGCCGCGGTGCGGAGGCGGTTGGTCTGGCCCGGGTAGCCGGCGATCATCACGAGGTCGTTCTCGCGCAGCGGCGAGGTGGCGAGCTTGAGGTGGTGCGGCGGGCGGTAGGGGACGTTGGTGCCGGCGTGATCGGCGGGCTTGTTGTCGGCGCCCACGTACGCGCGGAAGAACGCGAAGTCGCCGCCGTGGCGGGGCCAGCGCCAGTTGTCGATGTCGCCGCCGAAGTTCCCGATGCCGTCCGGGGGGATGTAGACGATGCGGACGTCCTTGATCTCGAGCTGCTCGATCAGCGTGTACTGGGCGCCGCCGAAGTGCTCGGCCACGGAGCAGCGGAGGCCGGGGCGGCCCTTCTCGCACGCGGCGACGAGCTGCTTCTGGCGATCCTCGATCTTCTTGTAGCGATCGGCCGGGCTCGCGATCGCGTCGAGGCCGGCGCGCACCTCGCCGGTGACGTCGCGGAAGGACTGCGTGACGAAGATGCGCGCCATGGGGCCGGCCCACTTCTCGTCGGCGCGCGTCTTCGCGAGGTAGCCGTCCTTGAGCAGGTTCTCCTTCGGCGTGGAGTTGAACTGGAGGGCGCCGACCGAGCAGTGGTGGTTGGTCGCGACGAGGCCGTCGGCGGAGACGAAGGACGCCGAGCAGCCGCCGAGGCTGACGATCGCGCCGAGCGGGAACGCGGTGGGATCGGTGAGCGCCTTGGGATCGATCTGCAGGCCGAGCGCCTTGAGCTGCTCGGCGTGCTGGCCCATCTGCTCGGGCATCCACATGCCGCCGGGGTTCTCGAACCTGGGCGCGGCGGCCGCCGGCGCGGCCGCGG
>JABWBL010000561.1 GCA_013360535.1 Planctomycetaceae bacterium | reverse complement strand
GCGGCCGCTGGACGCCGCCGGCAACGATGCGCAGGCGCGCGGCGGCCCGGTCGATGCCCAGTTTGGCTCGCTGGCGTTGCTGCGACCCGGCGGCGAGGCGTGGATCGAGTTCGACATCGGGACGGCGGGCGCAGGCGCCTTCACGCTCGAGCTGGAACTCGTGACGCTCGCCGGAGAGGAGCGCGCGCTCTTCGGAGGGCGAATCCTGGTCGACGGGGAGCAGGTGGCGGAGATTCCGCTGCACCACGGTGCCGCCGAGCGCCAGCTCGAGCGCCAGTGCTTCGAGCTCGAGCTCGACGGTGCTCCGCAGCGCCTGCGCATCGACAACGTGTCGAGCTCGCCCCACGCCTGGCTGCGCGTCGCGCGCGTGCGGTTGTTCGAGCGTCGCGCGGAAGGAGTGCCGGTCGCATGAGCCGCATGCACGAGCTCTACGTCACGCCCGGTGCGCCGGTCGCGGATGGTGCGCTGCCGAAAGTCACGGTGGTCGTGCTCAACTTCAACGGACGCCACCACCTCGAGCGCTGCTTCACGAGCCTCGCGGCGCTCGACTACCCCAAGGAACGGGTCGACGTACTGCTCGTCGACAACGCCTCCGACGACGGCTCCGTCGAGGAAGTCCGCGCGCGCTGGCCGTGGATCCGCGTCGTGCAGAACCCGCGCAACTACGGCTTCGCGCCGGCTTGCGACCAGGGCGCAGCGAATCGGCGCGACTCGACGGTCGTCGCGTTCCTCAACAACGACATGCGCGTCGATCCGAGGTGGTTGCGCGAGCTCGTCGGGCCGATCGTGCGCGGCGAGGCGGTCGCGACGACCTCGCGCATGCTGAGCTGGGACGGCACGCACATCGACTCGGCCGGCGGTGGGATGAACTTCCACGGACTGGGGCTGCAGTACGGCTACAAGGACGTGCCCGGCCCCGATCACGACGCGGCGCGGCGCACGCTGTTCGCCTGCGGCGGCGCGATGGCGATGGAGGCGAGCACGTTCGACGCGCTCGGTGGCTTCGATCGCGAGTACTTCGCCTATTACGAGGACGTCGACCTGGGCTGGCGCACGTGGCTCGCCGGTCACGAGGTCCACTACGTGCCCACGTCGGTCGCGTGGCACCACCACAGCAGCACTTCGCGGCGCTTTCCGCCGGAAACGGTGCGCCTGATCCAGACGCGCAACCCGCTGCTCACGATCTTCAAGAACTACGACGACGCCAACCTGCGCACGGTGTTTCCCGTCGCGCTGGCGATGGTGTGGCGACGTACGCTGCTCGCGGCGCGCATTCCCGACCAGCACCCGTACTTCATCTTCCACGCGAAGCTCGCCGACAGCGCGCAGGCCGCGCCGACGTCCGCGAACGCCAACCCGGACATCACGCGCGAGGCCGTCGCCGACCTGATCGCGGTCAACCAGCTGCTCGGCAACTGGTCGCACTGGTCGGAGCGGCGCGCGCAGGTGCAGCAGTTGCGCCGCAGGCCCGACGCGGAGATCTTCCGCCTGTTCCTGCGACCGTTGTGGAGCGTCGAGCAGGATGCTCCTACGCTCGAGATGCTCGCCGGCATGTCGGAGTTCTTCGGACTGACGAAGCTCTTCGATGGCCAGACCCTGATGGACCGGGACCCTGTCCCCTGAACCCGCACGCGAAAGTCGAACGGAATGAAGCTCTCGGTGGTCATGCCCGTCTACAACGAGGAGCGCACGCTCGAGGAGATCGTGCGCCGCGTGCAGGCGACGCCGTTCGACAAGGAGATCATCCTCGTCAACGACTGCTCGAAGGATGGCACCGCCGCGATCCTCGAGAAGCTCGCGAAGGAGCAGTCGAACGTGCGCGTGTTCCACCACGCCCAGAACATGGGCAAGGGCGGCGCGCTCGCGACGGGCTTCTCGAAGGTCACGGGTGACGTCGTGCTGATCCAGGACGCCGACCTGGAGTACGACCCGAGCGACTACCCGGTGCTGCTGCGGCCGATCCTCGAGGGCAAGGCCGACGTGGTGTTCGGCAGCCGCTTCCTCGGCGGGGCCTACGCGCGCGTGCACCTGTTCTGGCACTACCTCGGCAACCGCGCGCTCACGCTCGCCTCGAACTGCTTCACCAACCTGAACCTGACGGACATGGAGACCTGCTACAAGGTCTTCCGCCGCGAGGTCGCCGATCGCCTGCAGATCCAGTCGCGCACGTTCGCGGTGGAGCCGGAGATCACGGCCAAGGTCGCGAAGCTGCGCGTGCGCGTCTACGAGGTGCCGATCTCCTACGCGGGCCGCGACTACTCCGAAGGCAAGAAGATCGGGCCCAAGGACGGCTTCATCGCGCTGTGGGCGATCGTGCGTTGGTCGTTGTTCTCCTCGATCGAGCCGCTGCGCCGGAAGTAGCGCGCAGGAATCTGGCGCGGGCGCGCGCAGGGAACTAATCTCTGCGCGCGATGGCGAACGCGGCGCGACGCTTGTTCCTCGGCTGGGAGAAACCCTTTCTTTCGCTGGTGATTCCGGCCTGGATCGAGTTCGTGGAAGGCCGCGGACTCGACGCCGGGCAGTGCGTGATCGTGTTGCCCGGACGGCGTGCTGCGCGGCGCGTCGAGGAGCGCATCGCCGAGCTCGCACCGCCGCACTGGTCGCCGCCGCGGGTCGTGGCCGAGGGCG
>JABWBL010000560.1 GCA_013360535.1 Planctomycetaceae bacterium | reverse complement strand
CGCGAGGCGCGCGTGGCGCTGATGCTCAACGCCGTCGCGGGTTTCGCGGCGGCGGAAATCGCGCGGCTGGGTCTGGAGAGCGAGAGCACGGTCGCGCAGCGGCTCGTGCGCGCCAAGGCGAAGCTGCGCGAGGCGTCGATCCGGCTCGAGACGCCGCGCGAAGGCGAGCTCGCGGAGCGCCTCGAGGGCGTGCTCGACGCGGTGTACGGCATGCTCACCGAGGGACTGTCGGCGCATCGCGGCGAGGAACTCGTGCGAGCGGATGTCGTGCGAGCGGCGTTGCGGCTCGCGCTCGAGCTGGCGCGCGATCCGCGCACGGCGACGCCGCGTTCCCACGCACTCGCGGCTCTCGCGTTGTTCCACGCCGCGCGCGTTCCTGCCCGCACGGATCCTGCCGGAGGGACGCTGCTGCTCGAGGAGCAGGATCGGAGTCGCTGGGACCGCCGGATGATCGCGTTCGGTTTCGCGCAGCTCTCGCAGGCCGCGAGCGGCGACGAGCTGAGCGAGCTCCACATCGAGGCCGGCATCGCCTCGCAGCACGCGCTCGCGCAGACCTGGGCCGACACGGACTGGCAGGCGATTCTGGGCTGGTACGACCTGCTCGCGAAGCGCAATGCGTCGCCCGTGGTGCGGCTCAATCGAGCGGTCGCGGTCGCGAAGGTGCACGGGGCGAGCGCGGGGCTGCGCGAGGTCGAGCGCCTGCTCGACGAACCCGCGCTCGCGACGTTCCACCTGCTGCCGGCGGTGCACGGAGAACTGCTGACGCAGCTGGGGCGACACGCGGAAGCCGCGCAGCGGTTCGCAAAGGCGATCGAGTTCTGCCGCAGCGGCGCGGAACGAGCGTTGCTCGAGCGCAAGCTCGCGCGGGCGCTGGCGCCGTGACTTGCTAGGCTCCGCGCGCGGTGGAAGAGCGGCGCGCACTCGGGCTGGGATCGGGCGTTGGGCTCGTCGCGTCGAGCATGATCGGCGTGGGCGTGCTGGCGTCGGCCGGTTGGGCGGCGGGAGTGCTCGGCCCGAGCGAGATCCTGCTTTCCTGGCTCGTCGGTGGCGCGATCGCGCTCGCCGGAGCGCGCGCCTACGCGGAGCTCGCCACGGCGATCCCCCGCTCCGGCGGCGAGTACCGCTACCTGACGGACCTGCTGCATCCGGTCGCGGGCGAGATGGCGGGCTGGGCCTCGCTCGTGCTCGGTTTCGCGGCGCCGATGGCGTTCTGCGGCGCGATGGCGGATGCCTACGGCTCGACGCTGACGAAACTGCCGGCCAACTCGCTCGGCATCACGCTGATCGTCGCCACCACGCTGCTCGCGCTCGCGTCCGCGCGCGCGACGCAGCGCGTGCAGGACGCGCTCGCGTTCTCGAAGCTCGTGCTGTTCGCGGGCTTCATCGGCGTCGGGCTGTGGCTGGGAAGCCGCGAGTGGCCGAGCTGGCGCCCGCCGATCGAAGGCGACGTGCGGCTCGCCGATTTCTTCGGGCAGCTCCTGTGGGTCGCCGTCGCCTATTCGGGCTGGAACACGGCCGCCTACGCCGCCGAGGAGTTTCGCGAGCCGCGCCGCACCGTTCCGCGCGCGATGCTGCTCGGCACGCTGCTCGTGATCGTGCTGTACCTGCTCGTCAATTGGGTCTTCGTCGCCAACCTCGACGCGGCGACGCTCGCGCAGTGGCGTGAATCGGGCGGCGACTCGAGCCGGACGACGCTCGGGCACCTGATCGTGAGCAAACTCGTCGGTCCGGTCGGCGCGGGTGCGATGTCCGCCTTCGTCGTGCTGTCGATGGCGTCGTCGGCGTGCGCGTTCACGATCGCCGGCCCGCGTGTGCTGGCGAGCATGGCGAGCGACCGGCGATTTCCGCGCTCGTTCGAGGCTCCTGCAGGAGTGACCCCGGTGCGCGCGACGCTGCTGCAAGGTGCGCTCGCGCTGGCGATGCTCGTCACGCACTCCTTCGACTTGCTGGTCGAGAACGTCGGCGCCGTGCTCACCTTCACGACAGCGCTGACGACACTCGCGCTCGTGCGCGCCCGCGCGCGGCCGCCGCGCGGGTTCGAGAGCACGCGCCTCGCGAGTCTCGGTGTGCTGTGCGGCCTCGGCTACTTCGCCGCCTCCGCGTGGACGCTGTGGGCCGCGGCCGCGGAGAAACCCATGCGGCTCCTGTGGATCGGCTTGCTCGTCGGTGCGGCGCTGGTCGCGCACCTCGTGCGGCGGCTGCGGGGTCAGCGCCTGGGCCAGGCGTAACGGCGGAGCGCGGTCACGACGTTCGCGTGTTCGCTCTCGATGTCGCCGAGCATCGGCGCCGCGCCACTGGCGAAGCACAGCGCCATGCCGCCCTCGAGCACACGCGACGAGTTGCCGACGATGCGCGAGCGCACGTCGATCGCGCCGTGGGTGCAGCACACGCACGTGCCCATGTTCTCGATCACGTCGACGCCGAACTCGGTGCCGACGATGCTGACTTCGGCCTCGGGAGTGACGACACGCAGCTTGCGCGGGGCGAAGTCCGGTGCCGTGACGATGCGCACGCCGCCGCGCGAGAGCTCGAGCACGGCCTCGCCGCTGCCGTCGGCGGCCCAAGTGCGGACTTGCAGCGAGGTCTGCGGCGCGAGCTCGACCAGCGCGACACCGTCGAGCCGCAGGCGT
>JABWBL010000559.1 GCA_013360535.1 Planctomycetaceae bacterium | reverse complement strand
CAAGGAGTCCAACGCGAGCCCGGCGGAGGCCGAGGCGGCGCGCGCGCGGCTCGAGAAGCGCCTCGCGGACATGGCGGCCAAGGAGAAGGCCGACGCCGCGGGCAAGGGCGGCAAGCGCAAGAAGCCCGGCGACGGGCGTTGAGCCGGCAACGACGGCCCCAAACGAGGAGCGGCCGCACAGGGCGGCCGCTGAGGAGGTCTCGGGCTTCAGCGTCGCGCGTCAGGAGGCCGCGCGTTCACCGAGGCGCCGGTAGAAGGTGGTGCGGTCGAGCGGGCCCTCCCAGGCGAAGGTCTCGCCGGAGCCGGGGAAGAGCACGCGCAGCGGGTGGTCGCCGTCGAGGGAGCAGCCGAGGTTCTCGAGCTCCTTCTCGGCGCGGCGCAGCTCGCGGCGCGCGGTCGAGAGCTCGCTCTCCAGCCGGGTGACCTCGTCGCGGTCATCCGGCGCCGCGGCCGAGAGCCGGGTCAGGCGCTCGACGAGCTCAGCGGCGGTGCGGGTGCGTTCTTCGATCTCGCGACCGATGGAGCGCACGAGGGGGAGCAGGCGTTCGGCGTCGTGGCGGGCAAAGCTCTTGTGGATCATCTGCAACCTCCGGCCTTGTTGGGGGCCATGTCAGCCGAGAGCCGGATCCGGGCCTGAAAACGGGGCGAAATCCGTCCGGGAATCCGGTGTGGGTTGCGCAAGGGCCCGCGCGCGGCGCTTTGCAGGCCGGAAATCGGTTCCAACGGCCGGTCTGGGCGTTCCGCGCCCCACAAAGCTCCCAACTGCAGGGTGCCGCGAACGTGAGGGACGGGCTAGATTGCGCGGCCCTTCGGGTTCCACCCATGCCCCGCCCCACGGTCGAGATCACGCACGTCCAGGAGTTCTCCGCCGCCCACCGTCTGGTGAGCGCCCACCTCTCGGAACAGGCCAACCGCGAGCTCTACGGGCCGTGCTTCACCGACCACGGGCACAACTACGAGGTCGAGGTCACCGTGCGAGGAACGGTCGACCCGAAGACGGGCATGGTGATGGACTTGAATCGCCTCTCGAAGCTGGTGGCCGAGCGCCTGATCGCGCGTGTCGACCACCGTCACCTCAACCACGACGTGCCGTTCCTCGCCGGCACGATCACCACCGCCGAGAACGTCGCCGTCGCCTTCTGGGACGAGCTCGAACCGGCCCTGCGGAAGTTCCCCGGATGCAAGCTCTACCGGATCCGTCTGCACGAAAGTCGCGCCAACAAGGTCGAGTACTACGGTCCGGCGAAGGCGGCATCGCGAAGCTCGTCACCAAGCTCCTCAAGGAGCTCGGCGAGGACCCGCGGCGCGAAGGCCTGAAGGCCACGCCCGATCGCGTCGAGCGTTCGCTGCGCGAGCTGACCTCGGGCTCGACCATGTCGGTCACCGAGGTGATCGGCAAGGGCGTCTTCACCGAGGACTGCTCGGAGATGGTGCTCGTCAAGGACATCGAGTTCTACAGCCTGTGCGAGCACCACATGCTGCCCTTCTACGGGCGCGTGCACGTGGCCTACATCCCCGACGGCAAGATCATCGGCCTCTCGAAGATCCCGCGCATCGTCGACCTGTTCGCGCGCCGCCTGCAGGTGCAGGAACGCATGACGCAGCAGATCGCGCAAGCCCTGCAGGACGCGCTCAAGCCCAAGGGCGTCGGCGTCGTCGCGGACGCGCACCACCTGTGCATGATGATGCGCGGCGTGCAGAAGCAGAACTCGTCCGCGCTGACCTCGTGCCTGCTCGGCGCGTTCCAGACCGACTCGAAGACGCGCAACGAGTTCCTGAGCTTCGTGCGCAGCCTGAACGCGCTGCGCTGAGTCGCTGTCCGGCCGCGCGCAATCGCGGTACCG
Source organism: Planctomycetaceae bacterium (assembly GCA_013360535.1). Taxonomy (GTDB): domain Bacteria; phylum Planctomycetota; class UBA1135; order UBA1135; genus F1-120-MAGs118. The sequence continues at coordinate 791 of JABWBL010000559.1, read as the reverse complement.
GAATACCGAGCCAGAGCAATTTTTTCTGCAAACTGCGGCCTGCGCCGACGGCAACGCCGTCGACGCAGGCCGCAGTTTGCAGAAAAAATTGCTCTGGCTCGGTATTCCGGTACCGCGATTGCGCGCGGCCGGACAGCGACTCAGCGCGCCGGCACGTCGAGGTCGTCGACGTTGACGTCGCGCGGGCTCGACCAGGCCTGCCACACGACCTCGGCGACGTCTTCGACCTTGTTCATCTTCGAGCGGTCCCAGTCGCCCTTGACGCCTTCGAAGATCGTCGTGTCCGTCGGTCCCGGATAGACCGACGTCACGCGGATGCCCGCGGGCTTGAGCTCCTCGCGCAGCGCGTCGCTGAAGCCGCGCAGCGCGTACTTGCTCGCGCAGTAGGCGACGTTGCCGGCGAAGCCGCGCTTGCCCGCGACCGAGTTGATGTTGATCACGTGCCCGCGGCCGCTCGCCTTGAGCGCCTCGAGGCACTCCTTGGTCACGAAGAAGGGGCCGTCGACGTTGGCGAGGAACATCCAGCGCCAGCGCTCGTAGTCGACCTCCTCGAGCGGCGCGACGTGGAACACGCCCGCGTTGTTGACGAGCACGTCGATCGTGTCGTCGAGAAACTCCATCACGCGCCACATGCCGGCGGCGACGGCCTGCTCCTCGCGCACGTCGAACTGCGCCGCCATGCCCGTGCCGCCTGCGCGCTCGATCTCGGCGACCACCTTGTCGATCTCGGTCGCCGTGCGTGCGGCGACGACGACGCGGGCTCCCTCACGGGCGAAGCGCAGCGCGATGGC
>JABWBL010000558.1 GCA_013360535.1 Planctomycetaceae bacterium | reverse complement strand
ATCGAGGCGCGCTCGAGCTCGACCCCGGGCACGCGGCCGGCGTGCACGACGCACCACGGGCGGCCGTCGTGGGTCGGCTGTGCTCCCTCGATCTGGGTGTCGCGAAGGTAGAAGCCCGAATGCGATTGCAGGAATTCGAGCACTTCGGAGCGGCGCGGAGGATCGACGAGGCAGCGCGTGTGGCCGTCGCCGTCGAGGTCGTCGTCGTCGAGGTCGGGGAAGTGCGTGCGCAGCGGCGGTCGGTCGTCGCGGGCGAGCGAGGTGGGCGCGACGCCGATGCGGCGCAGCACGACGAGCTCATGGTTGCCGAGCACGAACGGCACGCGGTGCGCGCGCATCAGGTCCATGACCCCCGCGGGATCGGGACCGCGGTGGAACAAGTCGCCGACGGACACGAGCCGGTCGGTGGGCCCGAGCTGGAGGTGCTCGAGCAGGCGCGCGAGCTCCTCGGCGCAGCCATGGATGTCGCCAACGACCCAGGTAGCCATCGTGCTCGCGTCATCGGACCGGGCGCGGCGCGGCTTGAGAGCGCGGCCGCGCTTCCACGTCTTGGGAACGCGCGCGGGAAGCGGGCCCGGGCCCGCAAGCGGCCCCCGACGGCGCCCGAAAGGGGAGGCGCCCCCATGAAGCTCGTCTCCTTCCTCTGCGCGGTCGTGCCGCTCGTCGCCTCGTGCGCCTCGACGGCACCCGATCTCGGGCCCTCGACGGCCACTCCGACGCTCTCGTCCACACCGGACTGGAGCGCCTTCCCGCTCGGCCCCAACGACGTCGTGCGCGTCGGCGTGTACGGCCAGCCCGACCTCGGCACGAGCGGCTCGCGCATCGACATGGAAGGCAACCTGTCGCTGCCGCTGGTCGGCCCGGTGCGTGTCGCGGGCCTGTCGATGACCGCCGCGCGCGAGGCGATCTGCGCCGCGTACACGAAGTACATCGTCGATCCGCGGGTCGACATGAGCGTCGTGACGCACAGCGCGCGCCGCGTGTACGTGTACGGCGAGGTCGTGCGACCGGGTGCGCTCGAGCTCGACCGCCCCGTCAACGTGATGCAGGCGCTCGCGCTCGCCGGCGGCTTCACGCCCAAGGCCGACCGCGACGAGGTCGTGCTGCTGCGCGGGCTCGACACCTCGCTCGAGTGGGCCGTGATCGACGCGGAAGAGCCGAACGCGAAGGGTTTCCTCGCGCTGCGCGCGGACGACGTCCTGTTCGTGCGGCGCTCGAACGCCGGCAAGTTCTCCGACGAGGTGCTGCCGTACCTCGCCGGTTTCGCCACGTCGCTGTCGACGGTTGCGACGATCCTGCTCATCGACGACCGGCTGGGGAACGACTGAGTGGCGCGCCAGGACTTCAAGGGCGGCGACGCCGGTGAATCGACCCAAGGGCTCTCGATCGAGGGCCTGTGGGGGCTGTTCGGCCGCAACACGCGGCTGTTCGTCGTGTGCGGGAGCCTCGCGATCGTCGCGAGCCTCGTGGTCGCGAGCCAGCGCGAGCCGAGCTACCGCGCGCGCGCCACGCTCATCCTCGAGGACGCTTCCTCGTCGCAGGGCCTGCTGGGCGAGCTCGCGCTGCTCGGGCGCGCGCCGCAGGCTTCCAGCCAGATCGAGCTCCTGCGGGCGCGTTCGACGGCCGAGGACGTCGTGTCGAGGGCGCGCGAGCCCGAGGACGTCACGCGGCGACTGGGACTCACGACGATCGTGCAGGATCCGCTGCTCGCGCCGATCACCGGCGATGTCGCCAACGACGAGCCCGACGGCAAGCTGCCGCCGCGCCTGCGCGCCGACATCAGCCCAGAGAACGAGTTCGACGCGCCGGAGAAGTTCGAGGTCGAGTTCCTCGAGGCGACGCGCGTCCGCGTGCGCGTGCCGGGGCTGCTCGGCGCGAAGCACGAAGGCGAGTTCGAGCTTGCAGGTGGTGGCGAGCTGGAGCTCGCGGGCTGCCGCATCCGGCTCGAGCCCGAGGGCGACCTCACCGGGCGCACGTTCCGCTTGCGGCGCTTCACGCGCGACGAGGCGATCGAGCGCGTGATGGGCCGCACCCGCATCCGCGAGACCGAACGCAACTCGGGCGTGATCGAGCTGACGGTCGACGACAGCGACCCGCGGCGCGCGGCCGAGATCGCGAACGCGCTGTGCCTGACCTACCTCGAGCGCAGCGAGTCGCGCGGCGCCCGCAAGGCGACCAGCACGCTCGGCTTCATCCGCAGTTCGCTCAAGAACCAGAGCGAGCTCCTGCGCGAGGCCGAAGGCGAGGTCGTCGACGTGCAGCGCGACAACCCGCGCGCGATCAACGTCACCAAGAGCGGCGAGATCCTGATCGAGCAGCTCTCCGGGCTCGAGGTGCAGCGCATGCAGGCGCAGCTCGCGCGCGAGGCGACGCGCGGGGCGCTGGCGCTGCTCTCCAGCGGCGATCTCGCGGGCATCTCGCGCATGTCGGGCGAGCTCAACGACCCCGTGACCGTCGCTTACCTCGAGAGCGTCGCGAAGCTCGACGCCGAGGACGCGCTGCAGGACCGCAGCGACAGCGGACAGTACAAGCTGCTGCTCCAGCAGCACGAGCTCGACGCGCAGGCCTCGCTCGAGCTGATCGAGCGCGAGCTCGGCAAGCTGCGCGAGTCGCTGACGGCCGTGGCCGCGCGCGACGTGGCCGCGAAGCTC
>JABWBL010000557.1 GCA_013360535.1 Planctomycetaceae bacterium | reverse complement strand
CTCGCGCCACGCGGGCTCGAGCAGCGTGTTGCGCGAGCTCATCGCCAGCCCATCGCGCTCGCGCTCCGTCGCACACACCACGATCCGCGGCTGCCCGCGCCGTTCCGCCAGCGCGAGCACCACCCGCGTCTGCTGGAAGTCCTTCTCGCCGAAGTACGCCACCTCGGGCTCGACCACCTCGAACAGCCGCTCGACGATCGTCGCCACGCCCTCGAAGTGCCCCGGCCGCCGCGCCCCCTCCAACCCCTTCGCCGCCGCCCCCGGCTCGCTCCCCACCACCCGCTTCGGATCGCCGCCACTCTCGGGGAAAAACTGCGCCAGCGTCCCGCTGAACACCATGTCGCACCCCACGCGCTCCAAGAGCCGTGCGTCGCCCTCAAAGTCCCGCGGGTAGCGCTCGAGGTCCTTCGGATCGTTGAACTGCAGCGGGTTCACGAACACGCTCACCACCGCGCACCCACACTCCTCCCTCGCCCTCTTCACCAGACTCAGGTGCCCCTCGTGCAACGCCCCCATCGTCGGCACGAACCCCACGCGCCTCCCGCGCTCCCGCGCGTCACGGCACCACTTCTGAGCTTCATCCGGGCTGGGCAGTCGGAGGGCCATGCGCCCAAGGATGACGGGAGCCCGCTCCGCCATCCACGGCACGCGCAACTTTCGAGGACTAGCTCCTGGAATGGCGGCCCGCGGTACTTAGCATCCGCGCCCAGCGATGTCCGCGAACACCCCGATCCCCGTCATCGACCTCTTCGCCGGCCCCGGCGGCCTCGGGGAGGGCTTCTCGTCGGCCCGGGTCCGTTCGAAGCCTCGGTTCCGCCTCGCACTGTCGGTCGAGTGCGATCCGCACGCGCACAAGACTCTGGAGCTCCGCGCCTTCTGCCGCGAGTTCACCGGAAGCGACCGCAAGCTGCCGAAGGCCTACTTCGAGTTCCTTCGCGAGGAGATCAGCCGAGAGGATCTGTTCAAGCGCCATCCGGACGAGGCTGAGGCCGCTCGCCTCGAGGCCATGCAAGCGACGTTGGGAGAGTCGATCAGCGACGGTTCGATCGCACGCAGGCTGGATGAGCTCCAGAGCCAGATCGACTTCCGCAGGGCCGTGATGATCGGAGGGCCACCGTGCCAGGCGTACTCCTTGGTCGGGCGATCCCGCATGGCCAAGGCGCGAGCTTCGGGCGCCTACCGCGAAGAGGAGGACGGCCGACACGTCCTCTACCGGCAGTACCTCAAGCTCATCCAGCGCATCAAGCCCGCCGCGTTCGTGATGGAGAACGTCCGCGGGATCCTCTCGTCGCGCTATCAGGATCGGCCGATCTTCCAGCAGATCCTCGACGACCTTTCCGGCGCGGGCTACGACCTGCACGCGCTGGGCGACCGGTCCGGAGACACGCTGTTCTCGGACACGGATCCGAAGTCCTTCCTCGTCATGGCCAGCAAATATGGCGTGCCTCAGCGGAGGGCGCGTGTGTTCATCGTCGGCACGCGTCGCGACCTCCGGATCACGGAACTTCGTCGCCCCGAGCCGCTCCGCGGAGTCCGCCCGCCGACGGTGGAAAGTGCGATCGGAACTCTCCCGAGAGTTCGCAGTGGGCTTTCTGGAGGCGACGATGAGGCTGAGTGGAAGGCCGAAGTTCGAGACTGTGCGGCACGGCTCGCAAAGGAAGTCCCGCGTTCGGAGGAACTGCTTCGCGGCGTGCTGACGAGCATCGCGAGCTCCACCTCGAAGCTTCCGTCTCGCCGATCCGAGCGCCGCGTACCCGGCGACGGTTCCGGCACCGATGAGCTCGTCCTCAACCACGAGACACGAGGCCACATTCCCTCGGACCTCGAGCGGTATCTGTTCTTCGCGACTTGGGGGCGCGTCCGGGGCCAGTCTCCTACGCTGCTGAATCTGCCGCATCGGCTGCTGCCCGACCACGAGAACGTGCGGCTCGCGGCGGAAGCGCAGGCCATGGACGAGCTCGCCTTCACGGACCGCTTCCGCGTCCAGGTGGAGAACGAGCCCTCCTCCACCATCACCTCCCACATCTCGAAGGACGGGCACCACTTCATCCACCCGGATCCCCGCCAATGCCGTAGCTTGACGGTCCGTGAAGCCGCCCGGCTCCAGACCTTCCCCGACGACTACTTCTTCTGCGGCCCGCGCACCGAGCAGTACCGCCAGGTCGGCAACGCGGTGCCCCCGGTCCTCGCCCAGCAGATCGCCGAGTGCGTGCTCAGCGCCGTCGCGCCTTGACCTTCGGCTTGGCCTTCCCCCCGAGCCGCTGCACGAGCAACTCGGTCAGACCGTCCCGCTTCGTCTCGCACTCCCAGACCGTGATCACGCGCCAGCCGAGCGCCTCGAGTTCCTTCTGAACCCGCCTATCCCGGGCCTTGTTCTTGCGGAACTTCGTAACCGTTCGGCGATCCCCACCCCGCGAGGCTCTTGACGCGGCCGCCTGACCGCGGAGGTCGGGCTACTTCGCCAGCAATCGTTCGACGATGCTCGCGCGGTGGGCTTGGACTACCGGAGCCCACTTGGCCTTCCACCCGTAGGGCGTGAGCTCGCGCACGTCGGAGACCTTGCTGATGCGCAGGAGCACGTCGCGCAGGTAGGTGCGCGGGTCGACGTCGTGTTCCTTGCACGTCGCGATCAGCGAGTAGATGACCGCGGCAGTGCGGCCGCC
>JABWBL010000031.1 GCA_013360535.1 Planctomycetaceae bacterium | reverse complement strand
ACGCCAAGGCCCGCGCCGGCAAGTAGCTCGCGCCTCCCGCGCACGCCACGCTCACTTCTTGCGCCCCCGCCGCGGCCCTTCCGCGGCGGGGGCGCGTTCCATTTCGGGCGACTTGCGAGCCCCGGGGAGCTCTGGCACAACTCCCGCATGCTGCTCGCGCTGCTCTTGTCGTTCGTGCCGTTCGTCCAGTCGCCGGATCGGATCGTCGAGACGTTTCCCGACGGAAAACCGCGCTTCGAGTGCGAGGCGAGACGCGCGAGCGACGGCTCGCTAGTGCGCCACGGCAAGTCGAAGCGCTGGCACGCCAACGGCAAGCTCGCCGCCGAGGGCTCCTTCGCCGAAGGGAAGGAAACCGGCGCGTGGACCTTCCATTTCGAGAGCGGCAAGCGCCAGTCAACAGGCTCGTTCGAGAACGGCGAGCGCAACGGCCTGTGGAAGTTCTGGCGCGACGGCGGCGCCGTCGAGCTCGAAGGCAAGTACGAGGCGGGGCTGCGCAACGGGGAGTGGAAACGTTTCGACGAGGCCCACAAGCTGCTCGAGACCGTCGAGTGTCGACCGCTGCGCGTGGAGGACCCGGCGCGGCATTGGACCTGGTCGGGTTCGCTCGAGAACGGCCGCATCAGCGGTGAGTGGGAGGGTCGGCGAAGCGATGGCTCGCTTGTCCTGCGCGGCAGATTCGAGGACGCGCTCCCGGAAGGCGTCTGGCTCCACTTCTTCGCCGACGGGAGCTTCGACGAGGGCTGGCTGAGCGCCGAGTTCAAGGCAGGCTTCTTCCACAGCAAGGTCACGCTCGACCCGCGGGTCGAGAGCGGGGCTCAGACCGCCACGTGGTCCGCACCGGCGCTGGGCGGTGACGGGGACTGGCTGGATCGTGCGCTCGCCGGTGACGAAGCCGCTCGCACGAAGCTCCTGAATGACGCCGGTGCCGCGGCCGGAGCGGCGGTGCATCGCTTGGCGACGCTCGACTTGTCGAAGCCGGGGGACGCAGCGCTCGCCGGGCGCATCCACGAGGAGATTCTTGGCGCCCTGTTCGGCAAGGGCGCGGATTGGCCGACGGAGCCCGCCGCGCAGCGCCGCATCCTGCTGCGATGGCATTCGGTGGTCGAGCTGCTCACCAACGAGAACGGCGAGTACCTGCGGGGTTTTGACAGCGAGCTGGCCTGGGGCCGCTCCCCCGAGCTGCCGCCGTTGCTCGATGCTCCGCCGTTCCCGGCGAACTTCCCTGAGGTCCTCGCGGTTCCCTGCATCCGCGAAGCGGCGCGGCCGGTGCGTGACAGCGGCAAGCTCGAGAAGCCGGAACGCGCGGCCGACGAGACCGCGAAGCCGAACGACGCGCACAGAACCGCGACGATCGAGTGGCTGCTGCAACGGCAGGATGCAAGTGGTGCGTGGCGCCCGGAATCCGCCGGCGGTGATCCAGCGGCGACGACCTTCGTGACGGCCGAGTGTGCGCTCGCTCTGACGGGTGAAGGATCGTCGGTGGTGCGTGGGCCCCACATGGCGGCGCTGCGAAGGGCTGGACAGTGGTTCGGAGCACACCAGTCAGCGGACGGCCGGATCGGAACGGAGGCGCGCGACTCGCTCTACCAGCACGCAGCCGCGACCTGCGCGTTGGTCGAGATGAGCAGCGGGGCGCGCTGGAGCCCGCCGACGGTTGCCGCGTCGAGAGCCATGGACTTCCTCATGCGGCAGCGGCTCGCGGATGGATCGTGGCCGCGATCGATCGGCGAGAGCACCGGCGACATCGCCACGTCAGCCCGGGCCTTGCACGCGATCCGCGTTTGCCTCGAACCGGGCCGGAGCGTCGCGATCGGCACGCTCGGAGGTCCGGAGTGGCAGGAGGCGGAGGCGTGGCTCGCGGCTCAGGCGAATCGGGTCGCGACGGCGCCTGCACAGCAAGCCGCGTTCCTCGCCCCCACCGATGCCCCGACGCTGCTCGCGGCCATCGCGTTCCAACGCCTGCGGGCGCGTGAGAGCCGGACCTCGAAGTCGCTCAAGTCCCTGCTCGACGCTCTCGCTCCGCAGCGCGCGAACCCGGTGAGCCTCACACCCGAAGCGTTGCTCCACCACACGCGCGTGGCTCTGCGACTCGAACGCGAAGTCTGGTCGGCTTGGACCGGAGCGCTCGCGCCGCTGCTCGATTCGGGCACGCTCTCGAGCCTGGATCGCCTGCCTCCGGCCTCGCGCGCGGGCGGACGCCTGCTGACGGCCGCCTATCGGGCGCAGATCCTGCAGGTCGAAAGCCGCTTCTCTCGCAAGCTCCCATGACGACCTCCGGCCTTCCCCGGCTGCTCGAGTTCGTGCGCGATGCGGAGCTGCTCAAGGATGTGCTGCGCAGCGCGCACACGTCGCAGGGGCGGCGCGAGAGCACGGCGGAGCACACGTGGCGGCTGTGCCTGCCCGCGATGGTGCTCGAGCATCGGCTCGCGGGGCTCGACATCGCGCGCGGCCAGCTGCCGCCGGCCTGAGTTTCCGCTAGCGCGTGACGTACGCCTGCAGCGCGTGGATCGCGCTCGCGGCGTGGCGGCCCCAGTGGGCGCGGAAGCTGAAGGCCCAGTGCCAGTGTGCGTCGACGCGTGAGCCAGCGTCGAACAGGATCAGCCCGCATGCGACGTCGCGGTGGATGTCGCGAATGTCGTCGAGGAGATCGGCGACTCCGGGTTCCTCGAACTTGTCGGGGTCCGGCGGCGGCGCGAGGAAGAAGTCGTGCGGATCGAGCACCTGCAGGTAGTACGAGAACGGCAGCAGCTTCGTCCGCTCCGCGACGCGCGCGAGCTCCTCGGCGGGGACGTCGGGCTCCTCCTCCTCCGACACGTCGAGAGCGTCGGTCGCCGGCAGCGCCAGCGCCGCGCTGAACAACGCGGCGACCCGCCGCAACGCCGTCGGCGCGTCCATCGGTGCCGGCTCGTCGCCCGTCACCCAACGACGGAACGCCCGCGCCTCGCGCGCGAACTCGTCGAGTGCCTGCGACTGCGTCGTCATGGATCGGTCGCGCCTTCCGACGCGGCTCCGCTCACTTGATGCCGATGACCATGGAGTCGGGGCCGACGAGGTGTTCGACGCGGGTGGAGGAGAAGCCGGCTTCCTGCATCCAGCGGGAGCAGTCGGCGCCGGTGTAGTCGAAGCCGCCGGGGGTCTCGATGAGCATGTTGAGGCTCATCATCAGGCCGAAGGCGTTGGTGCGGCGCTCGTCGTCGATGATCGCCTCGTAGACCACGAGCGCGCCGCCCTTGGGGAGCGCGTCGAAGGCCTTGGCGACGAGCATGCGCTTGGTCTCGAGGTCCCAGTCGTGGAGGATGTGGCCCATCGTCACCACGTCGGCGCGCGGGAGGTCGCGCTCGAAGAAGCTGCCGGGGGCGAAGCTGAGGCGGTCGGCGACGCCGGCGGATTGCGCGTAGTCCTCGAAGATCGGCGCGACCTCGGGCAGGTCGAAGCCGAGGCCACGCAGGTGCGGGTTGGCGAGCGCGATCTGAACGGCGAGGTCGCCCTGCGCGGCGCCGACGTCGACGAACGTGCGGTAGTCCTTCCACGGGAACTGGCGCGCGATGGCGAGGTTCGCGCCGTGGCTGATGCCGGTCATCGCGGCGAGGAACTCGCGCAGGCGCGCGGGGTCGGCGTAGAGCTTCTCGAACAGGCCGGGGCCGCCGCCCTTGACCTCGTTCTGCGGCTCTCCGGTGCGCAGCGCCTCGGTCAGGTGCCCCCAGAACGGATAGAGGCGATGGTTCGCCATCTCGAGGATGCCGCCGATGTACGAGGGCTTGCGGCGATCGAGAAACAGGCCGGTCTCGCGCGTGTTGGCGTAGTGGTCGCCGTCGCGCTCGAGGAAACCGAGTGCCACGAGCGTGTCGAGGAAGTCGCGCGCGGACCGCGGGTGCAGGCCCAGCCGCCCGCTCAGGCTCGCGAACGGTTCCGGCCCGCGCGCGAGCTCGGTGAAGACGCCCATCTCGATCGCGCTCAGCAGCACTTTCGCCGGCCAGAACGCGAGACCGGTCTGCAGGATCCTGTCGGGAGTGGGCGGTTGGTTCATGGGATGCGAGGGTGGTCCGGAGCGACTGCGGCGCGAGTGTAGCGAGCGGGGTGAACGCGCTTGGGCTACCCTTCTCCGACGGAAACGGCGCGCGTGCACACCGAAGCGGAACTCGAAGCCAAGGCCACGAGGGCGGAACGCTGGCGGCGTCCGCTCGCCGTCGCCTTCGTTGCGCTGGGGCTTTTCAGTCTCGCGATCTATCGGGGGCGCTTCGGCGGTGAGCCGGTCCTCATGAGGTACTTGCTGGAATACGGCTGGCCAGCGAGCACGCGCCTGTGGGCCTACTTGGCATTCGTGACGACCCTGTTGGCCTCCGGCTGGCTCGAGTGGCGCATCACGCGCCTCGCGGACGCCATCGCCCGCGCCCGCACGGTCTCGAAAATCAGCGGCAACCCGAACTCGCGCGTGGCGGTGCTCGGCGAAACGCAGCCGCGCTCCACCAAGTGAAGCACCCCCGCCGCGGACGGACCGCAGCGGGGGCGCGTCGAGACGAAGGACGGGAGGCTCAGAGCGCCTTGAGTTCGGTGATCGTGTCCTCGAGCGCCTTCTTGGCGTCGGCGAGGAACATCAGCGAGTTGTCCATCTGGAAGAGCTCGTTGCGGATGCCGGCGTAACCGGACGCGAGCGAGCGCTTGACGACGACGACCGTGCGCGCGTCCCAGACCGTGAGCACGGGCATGCCCGCGATCGGCGACTTGGGGTCGTTGGTCGCGGCGGGGTTGCAGACGTCGTTGGCGCCGAGCACGACGACGACGTCGGTGTTCTTGAAGTCGTCGTTGATGCGGTCGAGCTCGTAGAGCTGCTCGTAGGGCACGTCCGCCTCGGCGAGCAGGATGTTCATGTGGCCGGGCATGCGGCCCGCGACCGGGTGGATCGCGTAGCGCACCTGACAGCCCTTCTTCTCGAGCAGGCCCGCGAGCTCGCGCACCTTGTGCTGCGCCTGGGCGACCGCGAGGCCGTAGCCGGGCACGAAGATGACGCTCGTCGCGGCGTCGAGCACGGCCGCGAGCTCCTCGCCAGAGGTCGACTTGACCTTGGTGTAGCCCTCGTCCTTCGACCCGCCGCCGCCTGCCTGCTCGCCCATGCCGCCGAGCAGCACGTTGCTGAGCGAGCGGTTCATGGCCTTGCACATGATCTGCGTCAGGATGATGCCCGACGCGCCGACCAGCGAACCGGCGACAATCAAGAGGTTGTTCTTGAGGATGAAGCCGGTCGTCATGCCGGCGATGCCCGAGTAGCTGTTGAGCAGCGCGATCGCGACCGGCATGTCCGCACCGCCGATCGGCAGCGTGAGGCCGACGCCGAGCAGCAGCGAGCAGAACGCCAGCAGACCGTTGGAGATCCACAGGTGCGTCGCGGTTTCCGCGAAGAAACCGCCCCACACGGCGAGGCCGATGCAGGCGAGGCCCAGCATGGCGTTGACGCCCTGCGAGCCGAGCGGCCCGATGCGGCTCTTGTTGAGCTTGCCTGCGAGCTTCGCGTAGGCGACGAGCGAGCCCGTCAGGGTGACGGCGCCGATCAGCACCGCGAGGCTGACCGCAATCGCGAAGTCCGCGCCTTCGAAGGCCAGCGTGTGGCTGCGCTCCGCCGCACGCGGCACTTCCGCGAGCGCGACGAACATCGACGCGGCGCCGCCGAGGCCGTTGAAGAACGCGACGAACTCGGGCATCGAGGTCATCGGGACCTTGACCGCCATCCACCAGCCGATCGCGGAGCCCAGCGCCATCGCGCCGACCGCGAGCGCGTGGCTCTGGTAGGTCCACTCGCCGTCGCGCGGGTCCCAGTCGCCGCGCGTGACGAGCAGCAGCATGGTCGCGCCGATCGCGAGCGCCATGCCGTAGGCGGCCCACTGGTTGCCCTGCTTGGAGGTCTTGACCTTGCCGAGCTTGAGGATGCCGAGGATGAACAACAGCGAGGCCGCCATGTAGGCGAGCTCGACGATGTTCGTGGCGTCGATGAGTGCGAGCATCACTTCTTCCCGCCCTTCGCGCTGAACATGCCGAGCATGCGGTCGGTGACGACGAAGCCGCCGACCACGTTGATCATCGCGCACACGATGGCGAGGATCCCGAGGATGCCCGCCGAGAGCGGATAGTCATTCCCGACGCAGTACAGCGAGCCGACGATCGTGATGCCGCTGATCGCGTTGGAGCCGCTCATCAGCGGCGTGTGCAGCGTCGGCGGGACCTTCTGGATCACCTCGAAGCCGACGAACACCGAAAGCAGCAGCACCCACAACCCGACGAGCAGGAAGGGCATGCTGCCACCGGCGTGCGCGGCCGGAGCCTGCGCGATTTCCGCCGTCTGCGCGGCGATGGCGAGACACAGGGTCATGGTCACTTCGCTCCCGCGACGAGCGCTTCCGCCGTCGCCTTGTGGGTCACTTCGCCCGCGTGCGTGAGCAGGCAGCCGGCGAGCACCTCGTCCTTGAAGTCCTTGTTCAGGGTCCCGTCCTTCTGCACGAACAGCTTGACGAGGTTGAGGATGTTCTTGGCGTAGAGCTCGGAGGCGTGGAACGGCACGGTCGCCGGCAGGTTGGGGATGCCGACGATCTTCACGCCGTTGTGCAGGACAACTTCGCCGAGCTTCGACAGCTCGCAGTTGCCGCCGCTCTCGACCGCGAGGTCGACGACCACCGCACCGGGCTTCATCGACTCGACCATCGCGCGGCTGACGAGCTTGGGCGCCGGTCGGCCGGGGATCTGCGCGGTCGTGATCACGAGGTCCGCCTCGGCGACGCGCTTGGCGACTTCCTGGCGTTGTTTCTCGAGGAATTCCGGCGTCTGCTCCTTCGCGTAACCGCCGGAGCCTTCCATGTCGCCCATGCCGGGGACATCGATGAACTTCGCGCCGAGCGAGAGCACCTGCTCGCGCGCCGCCATGCGCACGTCGGTCGCTTCGACCGTGCAGCCCAGCCGCTTGGCCGTCGCGATCGCCTGCAGGCCCGCGACACCGGCGCCGAACACGACCGCCTTCGCCGGCGGGACGGTGCCAGCCGCGGTCATCAGCAGCGGGCACATCTTCGCGAGGTGCGACGCGCCGATCAGCACGGCCTTGTAGCCGGCGACCGTCGCCTGCGACGACAACGCGTCCATCGCCTGCGCGCGCGTGATGCGCGGGACGAGCTCCATCGCGAGCGTCGACACGCCCTGTTCGCGCAGCTTCGCGACGAGGGCCAGGTTCGCCGACGGCGAGATGAACGAGATCAGGATCCCGCCCTTCTGCAGGCGCGCAGCTTCTTCCGCAGTCGGCGGCGCGACCTTCGCGACGATGTCGGCGCTGCTCCAGCCCTCGGGGCCACACAGCTTGGCTCCGACGGCCTCGAACATCGCGTCGGTGAAACTCGCGGGCACGCCAGCGCCGCGCTCGACCATCACGGTGAGCCCCGCCTTGGCGAGGTTCTTGATGGTTTCGGGCGTCGCCGCGACGCGGGTTTCACCGCTTCGGGACTCCTTGGGGACGAACAACGTGGGCATGGTGCGGACCCTTCCGGCCGGGTTTTGAGGCCGAAGACTCTAGCAGCGGCCCCCCGCCCGCGTCGCGCTCCGCTGCCGCACTTCGCCCGCCTCACCCCCGCCCTTGCAACGTTTTCCGTAGGTCGAGCCCGAATCCCGGCCGTCCGCGGCTCAGGGACGCGCCTCGAGGATGCTGTAGGCGCCTCCCGCGACGCGCCAGCCCGCGGGCGTGCGAAACAACGAGAAAGAGTCGATGCCGGTGTGGCTGAGCTTGCCGTCGACATGGAACTCGTAGTTGCACCAGACCGTCGCGATGTCGCCGTCGATCAGCACCGTCGGCTCGCCGACGATCGACTCGCGCAGGGCGCGCGTGTCCGTCGGGCGCCTGGCGAGCGACCCGGCCATCGTGAAGTGGCGCACCTCGGCCTTGCCGTCCGTCTGGCGGACGTTGGCGAACGCGGCCTCGGGCAACACGGTCGCGTCCGCGCGCGCGGGCTCGCCGGTCTCGATCCAGTCGAAGAAGCCCTGGAAGGTCGCGAGCACCTCCCGGCGGTCGCGCTCCTCCGCAGCAGTCCGGCAACCGACGAGCAGGAGCGAGGCGAGTACGACGCGGCGAAGGTTGCGAAGTTGCATGGTGGCCTGAGGCTACGAACAGCTTCGCCCGCGTGCTCGCGCGCCCAGTTTTTCCGGTTTCCCACCTAAGATCGGGCCGGTCTTCGCATCCAGAGGGCACATGGAATGCGCGCGAACCGCGCGGAGCGAAGGAGACGGCATGCGGCGAACCCTGGATCCGGCCTTGTTCGAGAGTGTGGTGCGCGAGCACCACGCCGAGGCTTTTCGCGCGGCCCGGCGAGTGGCGCGCGACGAAGCGGCTGCGAACGATGCGACGGCCGAGGTGTTCCGGCGTGTGCTCGAAGGGCGGCTCGACATCTCGGGCGCCCGCGACCTCGGGAAGCTGTTGCGCTGCGCCGCAGCGCGCGAGGCGTCGATGGGCCTTCGCTCCGAGCGGGCGCGCGCGCGCCGGGAAGCGGAGGTCGCGATGCAGCGCAACGAGCGGGAAAAGGCGAAGCGGGAAACGACGGAAGCGCGCGAATTGGCGGAGCGGCTGGCGCAGGAAGTCGAGCAGTTGCCCGACGAGCTGCGGCATGCGCTCGCGCTGCGTTTTGGCGAGGGAATGACCTTCGCGGAGGTCGGCACGGCGCTCGCGATCTCGGAACCGAGCGCGCACGGGCGCGTGCAGCGTGCGCTCGAGAAGCTGCGCGAGCGGCTCGGGAAACTGGGCTTCGCGGCCGTGGTGCCCGAGCTCGGCGAACACCTCGCGCGACTCGAAGCGCCAAAGGTCCCCCACGGGCTCGAAGCGCGCCTGCTCGCGCTCAAGCCGGCGGCCTTCGCGCTGTCGCCGCTCGCGCTCGGTGCGCTCGTGCTCGTCGCCGCCTCGAGCACGGCGGCGATCTTGCTCCTCGAGGATCGAGAGCCGCTGGAGAGCGTCGCGAACGCGGGCACCACGGGTCTCGAGCGCCCGAGGGAGAGCGAGCCGGTGGGCGAAGGACGGGTCGAGGTCGCGGGCGCGAGCTCGACCGACGCCACGAACCCCGAAAATCCCGACGAAAAGGCCGCGAAATTCGCGCCGGCGCGCCTCGAGGGCCGCGTGCTCGACACGCTCGGCCTCGCGGTGGCCGGAGCGGAAGTGCGCGCGAGTTCCGTGCGCCGCGAGGGGAAGATGGCGCTCCTTGGAGCGCGCGCGACGACCGATCGCAACGGCCTGTTCACGCTCGAGCTGCCGGTCGGGCTCGAATCGGGCGAGGTCTACGCGCTCGACGTGCACGCGGGATCGTTGCACCACGAGGATGGCCTCGTGCGTGCGAGCGCCGGCGCGGAGTTGCCGTGGCGCAACGTGCAGCTGCGCGAGGAGCTGCTCGACCAGCCGGGCGAGTGGTCGCTCGAGGTCACGGTCGTCGACGAGGCGGGTCGGCCTGTGCCGAAGGCGCATGTGTACGTCTACAAGCCCGCGCGCAACGGCGCGTCGACGTGGCTCGACCACGAGACGGGGGCAACCTGCGACGCCAACGGCTTCGTGCGGCTGACAGGCAGCCGCATCGGCCCGAAGGTCGTGCGGGTCGAGCGACGCGACGATGGGTTCGCGGTGCTGCGCGAGCGGGTCGAGCTCTCCGCTCCGGGCGCGCTGACGCGCGAGTTCCGGCTCGCGCGCGGAACCGAGATCGTCGCACGGATTCTCGATGAAAACGGCGCGCCCGCGGCGGCCAAGGCGGTTCCGGCGACGGGTTGGGTGCAGCTGTACGCGACCGACGGCGACTCCAACGAGTGGTTCCACGCGCGGGTCGTCGATCCCGAGCACGTCGCGATCTCCGCGCTCGCGCCGGTGCCGCACACGCTGCGCTTCAAGTCCGAGAGGCACTCGAGCTTCACGCTGCACGGCGTCATGCCGGGTGGTCCGCCGCTCGAGCTCACGCTCAAGCCGCGCGGAGAGACGCGCGACGTCGGCACGCACGACGCGGAGATCCACGGCAGCGTGGTCCACGCGGCGACCGGCGCACCGGTGGCGCTCGACGTGCTCGACATCGACCTCGTCAGCGTTCCCGACGATTCCCCCGCGCTGCGCGACGGCGACTGGTGGCCGCTCTACGACCGCATGCGCATCGCGCAGGTCGCGCAGATCGAGAGCGACGGCGTGGAGCGTCCCCCGCCGCACACGTTCGTGCACGACGGCCTGCCCGCGGGCCGTTACCTCGTCGCGGTGACCGTCATGGGCTTCGCGCCGACCTTCGAAGGTCCCTTTGAGCTCGGGCCCCGCGACATCGTCGGTCCGCTCGAGATCCGGCTGACCGAAGGGCTCCCCGTGCGTGGGCGCGTGCTCGAAAAGGACGGAAAAGCCGCGGAAAAGGCCTGGATCGCGATCCTCGGGCCCGGCGAGCTGTCGCGTGCCGAGCTCGCCGAGACCGACGCCGAGGACTCCGAGCGCGTCCTCGGCATCACCCCCGGCAGCCGCCTGAACATCCCCGTCGGCTTCGCGTTCATCGGCCTCGCGGTCGTTATCGCCGTCGTCCTCGGCGCGTACATGCTCGGCTACAACAAGAGCGAGAAGAAGTTCAAGGCCGACCAGCAGCGACAGGAAGCCCAGGAGAGCGCGGGCATCGTTGACCCCACCGCGCCCAAGTTCAGCGACCTCGAGCAGGCCGCCGCTCCGCGCCAGGCGTCTCGCCCCGACCCCGTCACCGCGCCGCCGCCGACCAAGCCCGCCGAACCCGAGAAGCCCGCCGCGAGGTTCGTCGTCGTCAAGACCGCGAAGGAAGACCCGCGCAAGGACGGCCTCAACTACCCCACCGTCGCGACGCTGCCCATCAAGGAAGCCACCGCCACCGCCGAGTACCTCCTGAGCAAGGGCTACTCCGCCGCGCTGGTCCCCGCCCGCAACGACAACCGCCTGTTCATGGTCATCCCCCTCGTCGGCCTCGACCGCGAGGGCTACCAGAAGAACAAGGACAGCGTCGAGCGCACCCTCCGAGACCTGGGGCGCGCCTTCAAGCGCGACCAGAAGGGCGCGGCGGACTTCAACGACCTGTTCTGGGTGAAGTACGACAAATAGGCCGTACCGAACGGAATCCGATCTATTGCCCTTGCCGGAACCCGTCGGCCCTGCTATATTCTCCGCCCCCATTCGCCCGGACCAGCCGGGCCATTGTCTCAAGGAAACAGCCATGTCCATCGATCGCAGTCTTCGCACCGGCGGCGGCCTCTCGACCAAGCGTTCCGTCCTCAAGCGCACCGAGCGCGTCGAGAAGATGAAGAGCTCCGCCGGCACCGATTTCAACAAGCGCGCCGTCCTGGGCCTCCCCAAGACCCGCGTCAACTGATCACGCCCGTCCGGTCCCGGCGTCGCCGATGACCGGGCGTTGAGCCACAACCGCAAGGCGCCGGGTGTGCCCGCACACCGCCACGGCGCCTTGTTGCGTTTTGGGGCCGGCGGCGCGGTTCCCGCTACAGTCCGCGCATGGACATCGGCCCACTGATCTCCGACCGCTCCCGCGCCATCGACGCCTCCGGCATCCGCAAGGTCTTCGAACTCGGCGCGAAGCTCCAGAACCCGATCAACCTCTCGATCGGCCAGCCCGACTTCCCCGTGCCCGACGCGGTGAAGCAGGCCGCCGTCGACGCCATCCACGCCGACCACAACGGCTACACGCTCAGCCAGGGCATCCCCGCGCTCCGCGCCCGCATCGCGCAGGAAGTGAACGAGGACCTGGGCTGGCCCGCCGACTTCGGCTCGCCCACAAGCCCCATCGGCCTGATGTGCACCACCGGCACCAGCGGCGGGCTGTTCCTCGCCCTCATGGCCCTCATCTCCCCCGGCGATGAGATCGTCCTGCCCGATCCCTACTTCGTGGCCTATCCATCGATGGTGAAGGTCCTGGGCGGCAAGCCGGTCCTCTGCGACACCTACCCCGATTTCCGCATGACCGCGGCCCGCATCGAGCCGCTCATCACCCCGCGCACCAAGGCCGTCATCATCGATTCGCCCGGCAACCCCTCGGGCGTCGTGCTCACCTCGAAGGACTGCGCCGAGATCGCCGACCTTTGCCGCTCCCGCGGCGTGCTGCTCATCTCCGACGAGATCTACGACCGCTTCGTCTTCTCCGACGCCTCCGAGACGGTCGGCGGCGTGAAGCGATGCCCCAGCCCGTGCCGGCGGGAGCGCGCCTGGGAGTCCATGCTGCTGGTCCGCGGCTTCGGCAAAACCTACGGCTGCACCGGCTGGCGCCTCGGATACGCCGCCGGGCCCAAGCGCCTGCTCGACGAGATGACGAAACTGCACCAGTACACCTACGTCTGCGCCCCCGCGCCGCTGCAGCACGCGGCGCTGGCGACGTACGGCGTGGACATGGGCCCCTGGGTCGCCCGCTACGAGAAGCGCCGCGACATGGTCGTCGAGCGCCTGAGCAAGGTCACCGAGGTCGCCCGCCCCGGCGGCGCGTTCTACGCCTTCCCGCGGGTCCCGCAGAAACTCGGGATGACCGCCCAGCAGTTCTGCGAGGCCGCGATCGAACGCAGCGTCCTGACCATCCCCGGCAACGTGTTCAGTTCCCGCGACTCGCACCTGCGTCTCAGTTTCGCCGTGAAGGAAGAGACGCTGGAACGCGGGCTCGACGTGCTGATCGACATGATGAAGTGAGCGCCGAGTCTACTTCGGCGCGGGCTCGTCGGGCGGGTCGAGCGTGTAGTCATGCACGCGCCGCGACTCCTCCATCACGAGGTCGCTGGGGCGCTCCTTGATCTTGCCGTCCTCCATCTCCTCGATGCGGTCGGCGTAGTGGAAGATGCGGTTGTCGTGGGTGACGACGATGACGCAGCGGCCCGGCACTCGCCCGACATCGCGAATCAACTCCATGATCTTCTGGCCGTTTGGCCCGTCAAGGGCGGCGGTCGGTTCGTCGCACACCAACAGTTGCGGATCGTTGACCAATGCACGGGCGACGGCGACACGTTGCTGCTGTCCGCCGGACAAATTGCGCGGCAGAAATTCGGTACGATCGCCGAGCCCGACGCGTTCAAGCATCACGCGCCCGCGCGCGATGGCCTCCTGCCGCCGGGTACCTTGAATCAAGAGCGGGATGGCGACATTTTCCGCTGCCGTCAGCGCGGGCAGGAGGTTGAATTGTTGAAAGACAAATCCCATCCGGCGGCCCCGAAAACTGGTTCGCGTGCCCGGCGCCATCTTGGTGAGCGACGCGCCCAGCACGTCGAGGTCGCCGGAATCGACGTCGAGAATACCGGCAATGGCCGACAGCAAGGTAGTCTTGCCGCCGCCGGATTCTCCGACCAGCAGCAATAATTCGCCGAAGTACACATCGAGGTCGATGCCCTTGAGCACCGTCACGCTGGTCTCCCCCGTTCCGAACGATTTCACCAGCCCCCGTACCTGTACGGCCACGGAGGAATGAACCGTATCCGTCGCCGCCTGTTTGTCTACAGAACCATCCATTCACATCACCGGAAGACGATCGCCGGTTCGAGCCGAGCGAGTTTGGAAATGCTGATCACGGCCGAGAGGGTGCAGATGCCCAACAGCGCTACCAGCACCAGGACCAACAACTGCCATGTTTCAACGAAGGGTAACCCTCCGCCGCTGGCGGACAGAAATCCGAATGCGGTTGCCAGCCCGATGCCGACGCCGTAGCCCGTCAAGCCCACGGTGAAGGCTTGCAGCAGGATCATGCGCGCGAGGGTGAACGTGGAGGCGCCCATGGCTTTCAGGGCGCCGAACTGTTTCAGGTTTTCGACCGTGAACAGGTAGAACGTCTGCCCGGCGATGGCGCAGCCGACGAAGAACCCCAAGGCCACCGTGATGCCGAAGTTGATCGGGATGCCCGTCCGCTTCATGTAATAGTCAATGGTCTTCCAGCGGAACTGCTCCTTGGTCATCGCCTGCAGGCCGGTCTGCTCCTTGATCCGGCGGCAGACTTCGTCGTCCGGGATGCCCGGCTCGCCCTGGGCCAGGATGAAGGACAGCACCTTGCGTTCGCCCGGGACATAGGAGACGGCCTGCGAGAAGCGGGCATAGACGATCGGGAAGGTCTGGAACGTCGGCGACGCCTTGCACAGGCCGACGATCACGGCCCGGCGGTCGTTCATCTCCACGACCCGGCCCGGGGTGAACTCCTCGGTCGGCCACAGGTAGCGGAAGCCCATTTCGTCCATGATGACGGCGTCGGGCTTCTTCAGGTCCGACAGGCTGCCGTGGGTGATTTCGCGCGGGGCCCCCACCAGGGTGTTGTCG
>JABWBL010000556.1 GCA_013360535.1 Planctomycetaceae bacterium | reverse complement strand
CAGCGACTTCGTGGGCTCGGCCTGCGGCGCGACCTCGACAGGCGCGGCGCTCTCCGGCTTGCCGCGCAGGCGCTCGAGCATGCGCGAGAACGTGTGCAGGTCGGCGCGGTTGGGAGCGGACTCGCGCGCCGGCGCGATCACCGGATCGAGCTCGGCGATGCTCGTCATTTCCTTGTCGCCGAGGCCGACGAGGAACGTGCGGTCGTAGCAACGCACGACGCACAGGCGCTGCTTGTTGCCCAAGGGCAGCATGTCCATCACCTGCATGGAGCGCTGCGCCGCGCGGGCCGCGACCGTCTTCGAGATCAGCTTGCGGAAGCCGACGCCGAGCAGCAGCACGAGCGCGAGCAGACCGCCGCAGACCAGGAAGTAGCGGGTCATGTCGGGACCGGCGGTGCCACCCAGCGGGGCGGTCTCGGCGGCGGGGAGCAGGGTCAGGACGAACTGGAACATGGCTTGGGGACGCGCCGAGGACTGGGGGCGCATTTCCTTCCGCCCCCCTGTCGGAACTTTCCGGTCGGAGCTTGTGTCGCGTTCTTCGACACTCCCGCGCGGTTCCCGAGGTTGGACTCAATGCGGCGCCGCCCGGGGGCCGAAAACGTCCGCGGCGGGCCGACCCCGGTCGACCTGCCGGCCGCCTGCCAGCCATCCCGTGCCACCCGCGCCTGCTCGCACAGGCTCGGTTGGTCGTCGTTCCCGGGCGCCCCCCCCTCGAGAGACTCCGTGAATCGATCCCACAAGGCCCAGCTCGCACTGACCTCGGTTCCCAACCTCGCGACACCGGCGCGCACGACGGTGCGGCTGCTCGAGCTCGTGCTCGCGCCCGCCACGCCGATCGGAGAGCTCGTGGCGCTCGTGCGCACCGATCCGGGACTCGCGCTCGAGGTGCTGCGCAAGGCCCCGTCGGATCGCCGCCGCCGCTTCTCGCTGCACCTCGTCAACGCCGTCGAGGCGCTCGGGGCGGAGCGGCTCAAGGAACTCGCCTTGCGCCTGCCGCTCGAAGGCTCGCCCTCGGAAGCGGAAGAGCCCAGCCACACCTCGAGTGCGCGCCTCGCGCGCGACCACGCCCTCGCCGTCGCCGTCGCCGCGCAGAGCTTCGCGCGCGCCCTCGACTATCCCGCGCCAGAGACCGCCTACGCGGGCGGATTGCTCTCGAGCCTCGGCTCGCTCACTCTCGCGCAGCTGCACGCGGCGCCGCTGGCGGGAATCGCGGACCGACTCGCCGGCGCCGACATCGAGCGTGTGCTCGCGCTCGAGCAGGAAGCCTGCGGCATCGACCACTACGACCTCGCCTGCGCGCTGATCGACGCGTGGAAGCTCCCCTACGAGCTGCGCGACGTGCTCGAGGGCCTGCACATGGCCACGGGCGAGCTCGACGAGCTCGCGAGCAACGGCGCCGACGTCACGCTGGTCTCGCTCGTGCGCGCCGGCTTCCACGCCGCGCACCAGGCGGGCTTTCCGCTCCTGCGCGACTTCGCGATCGGCGAAGTGCCGGCCGACGTCGCGCGCCTGTTCGAGTCGATCGAGCTCCCCCGCTTCCTCGACGACGTGCGCCGGGCCGTCGCCGACGCCGTGCAACTCTCGCGTCCCGCCAGTCGCGAGGGCGGGCAGGTGGTCGGGCTGATGCTCGACGTGCAGTCGTCGCTGCGCTCGCGCCTGATCGACGCCGATCGACGCCTGCAGTCGGAGCACAGCGTCAGCGAGGTGCTGCACTACGGCCTCAAGCGCCTCGGCGAGAACGATCCGCTGCCGGGCCTGATGTACAAGGCGATGGAGGCGCTCGACCTCTCGCGAGTGGCGTGCCTCGAGCACGACCTGACGGAGCAGCGCCTGACGGTGCGCCGTTCGTGCTCGCGCAGCGGCTCCGCGCGCGCCACCGAAGGCACGTGGATTCCGCTGCCCGACGACCGCGGACTCTTCTCCGCGCCCGGATTGCTCTCGCAGGACACCGACAACGGCGCGGCACAGCTCGTGCTCGAGCTGTGTGGCGCACCGTTCGCCGTGATCGCGCCGCTGGCGGAGATCGAGCCTGGCCATCGGCTCGTGCTGTGCGGCGACCGTGGCCCGGGCGGCGAACCTCCCGGCGAGATCGAACGCCGCGCGCTCGACCTCGTCGCCGAACAGGTCAGCCTGATCCTTCAGTACGACCGCGTCGTGCGCGAGAAGGAGCGCATGGCGACGCAGGATCCGCTCACCGGCGCCGCCACGCGCCGGCGCCTGATGGACCGCCTCGAGTTCCTGATCAGCCAGAGCGAACGAACGGGCCTGCCGTTCACGCTGTTGATCATGGACCTCGACCACTTCAAGCGCTTCAACGACACGATGGGTCACCAGACGGGCGACCGCCTGCTGCAGGACCTCGTCACCTTGCTGTCGAGCAACGTGCGCAAGGGCGACCTCGTCGCGCGCTACGGCGGCGAGGAGTTCGTCGTGCTGCTCAACAACTGCGACCTGCCCAGCGCGGTCGAGGTGGCCGACGCGCTGCGCCAGCGCGTGTTCGAGTACGGCACCCGGAGCCTCGACTCGTACCAGGGCATGCAGGTCTCGATCTCGATGGGCGCCGCGCAGTGGAAGCGTTGCGAGACGGCGCTCAGCCTGATCGGGCGCGCCGACGCCGCGCTGTACGAGGCCAAGCGCGGGGGCCGCAACCGCGTCGTGCCGTCGGCGGC
>JABWBL010000555.1 GCA_013360535.1 Planctomycetaceae bacterium | reverse complement strand
CGCGCGCGTGCCGAGCGGATGGCGCGACGACGGATTGCCGAAATCGCCGTCGAGGAACGGCAAGAGTGCCGCCCGCGCGGTGGGGGCGAGCGGCGTGGTCGCGGCGTGATCGAGGTAGACGGGCTGCATCGCTCCACCGACCAGAGTAGCGGCTGGCGGCGCGCTCAGTTCAGCGTTGCAGGCGGCCGTGGCGCGGTTCCGAAGCGCTCGCGGCCCCGAGGGACGGTTCCGGGCTCGCGTCAGGGGCTCACGGTGACCTTCCAGGCCCGCGTGAGCATCGTCCCGCCGGGGTAGCCGGGCTCGCGCAGCCAACCTTGGAAATGGACCACCTGTCCCGCGCTCAGCGGAAGCCCGAGTGCGCCGGGATGGAGCGCGGCCCAAGCCGGGAAATCGAGCGAGAACTCGCCTCCGCAGGCGTTGACGGTGCTGGTCGTCTGCAACGTGGTGCGCTGGCGCGGGGCCGCGACGCACAGCACGCTCGGGTTGCCCGGGACCCAGGGCTGGCTCGCGGGCGCGAAGCCGTAGAGGATCAGGCCGGGGACACTGGAGGGCGCGCCCGAGAGGCTCAGCGAGCAACCCGCGGGCTGGGTCGCGCTCAGGCACCCGCTCACCAGCAACACAGGGACGCAACCGATCGCCGTCGGAGTCGCGGCGCAGTAGGCCGTGCCAGCGAAGCCCTCGTCGACCGTGCCGTCGCAGTCGTCGTCGAGCCCGTTGCAGCTCTCGATGCCTGCCGGATTCACGCTCGCTCGCGTGTCGTCGCAGTCGCCGGCGCGCAGCAGCCAGCCCGCGGGCGGGGGCAGGCACTGCAGCTGCGCACCCGTCGGCGAGCCGTAGCCGTCGAGGTCGCCGTCGAGGTAGTGCTCGAAGCAGGCCGTGCGTCGGAAGATGTCCGCGACGCCGTTGCTGTCGCCAGGAACCCACGACGATTCTGCGCTCGCGACGAACATCGCCGACCAGGTCGAATCGAAGTCCAGCGCGACCGTGGCGCCCGTCGCCTCCTGCTCCGCCACTCCGACGCTGATCCGGCGCAGGACTTCGATCGAGCGATCGAACAGGAACGCATCGGAGACGCCGTTGGTGTCGAGCGCGACGAGGCTCGAGTCAGCGGCGACGAAACCGATGAAGCGCTTGTCGGCGGAGATGCGGACGTCGACGGGACCGTCCGTGAGCCCGGCGAGCAGGCCCGCCGCGATGGGGCGCAGGGTCCCGGTCGGGACGTCGTGCTGGTACAGGGTCCCGGCCGTCGTCGAGCCGCTCCACGGGTCCGACTTCCACAGAACCGTCAGCTTGCCGTCGTCGGAAACCGCTCGGACGGAGAGGCCCGCGGTCCACGCCAGCGGGGACTGGTAGACGGTCACCGGGGTGAACGACGGGAACTGGGTCCGCCGGAGCGTGACCGTCGCGGCAGGCGTGGGAATCCACGAGCCGACCGCGTACACGAGCTTGGTTCCGTCCTCGGAAAGCGCAAACGACGTGATGTTCGAGCCGGCCTGGTAACACGTCGAGTGCGTCTCGATCAGGGTGGTCTGGGAGGTCGCGAGATCGTGGATCGACAGCCGCGTCTCGCAGAAGCTGTTGGTGTCGTTGCGCAGGATCGGCACGTAGCGACCGTTGCTCCCCATCCGCGGCACGTAGTAGTTGGCCGAGCTCTCGGAGAGCGGCGTCAGCTCGATCGTCGTGCCGGTCTGCAAGTCGTGCACGTAGATGTCGGGACTGGAGTCCGCTCCGCTGGATTCGAGCCCGTTGCCGAGGAACACCACGAGGCGCCCGTCGCCGGAGATGCCGCCGAGCTGGCTCGCCACGTTCGATTGGGTCCCGCTCGTCGAGCGGCTGGCGAGCACGGTCGTGCCGAGGCTGCGGTCACGCACGAAGACGTCGCGCACCGCGCCGTTGGTGTCACCGTTCACGAGGTTCGTCGCGCTGCTCTCGAAGGCGACAAAACGACCGTCGGCGCTCACGTGCACTGCCGTCGAGGGGCCGTTGGCCGGGCCCCCGGACGCGGAGGGCGAGAGCAGCTCGAAAGACTGCGCGAGGGCGCTCGATCCGCTGAGAAGGAACGCAGCGCAAGCGGTGAACGATCGGATCATGGGGGCACCTGCTCGGGGGGATTCGCGGGGCCAGGGCGCCCCCCAAGATTAGCCGGAGAGGCCGAGGTGGAAGTTCCCGTGACGGTTTCGTCGCCGCGGCGCGCCGCGCTCAGCGCTGGCGCACGGAGATCGGGCCGACGCGCAGCGGCAGGATCTCTCCGGAAGCGATTTCCAAGCTTTCCAGCGTCGATTGGCCTTCGCCGGCGCGCACGGAGAGCGTGTAGCGGCCGGGAGGCAGGTCGAGGAAGCGCAGGTGGCCTTGGGCGTCGCTCGTGGCGGGCGGCCAGATGCGGGAGGGCTGCTCGGCGCTCGTGAGCAGCGCGAGCGCTCCCGCGATGCCTTGGCCCACTTCGTCGGTCACCTCGACATCGAGCGCACCGAGCGAGAGCACGACCACGAGCCCGCCGCCGTCCTGACCGTGCTCGAGCCGAGCGTGCGCCGGATCCGCGAGGTCGGGCCAGCTGCCACCGGCCGCCCACGACGGCAGCACGAGCATGCGGTAGGAGCCGAGCGCGAGGTCGTCGAAGGCGAACACGCCCAGCCGGTCGGTGTGCATGCGGCGCTCGACGGTGCCACCGAACTCCTGCGG
>JABWBL010000554.1 GCA_013360535.1 Planctomycetaceae bacterium | reverse complement strand
GAGCTGCTGCACATCCGCGCAGCGCCCGCGCAATTGCGTCAAGCCACGCTGCGCGGCCTGCTGCGCGAGGTAGTCGATGAACGGCTGCGATTCGTCGACGGCCACGACCGCACCGCGATCGCTCACCATCTGCGCCAAGTCGAAGGCCGCAAAACCCGGCCCGCAACCGACGTCGAGCACGCGCTGCCCCGGCCGCAGCGCCGCACGCCGGCACGCCAGCTGGAGCGCGTCGGACCACAGCCGATGCTGGAGCCCGAGCCGTTGCAGTTCGTCGTCACCGGTTCCGAGCACGTAGGGGGTCTGCTGCGCCATGCGCGCACCATGCTAGGGACCCACGTGCCGGATTCGCGAGCCCGGGCCCGCAACCGCGTCACTTCGTCCCGGTCTCGACCGCGAGGTCCTTCAGCACGGCGAACAGCGGCGCCATCGTGGCCTCCTCGAGGTCGAACGTGAGCAACGTGAACGTGCACGAGACGCCGCCCACGCGCGCGACGCCCTGCGTGACGAACGGGAAATCGCCCTCGGCCGGTTCCTTGCCTCTCAGCTTCTCGTCCTCGTCACTGAAGTAGAAGCCCTGCAGGTTCGGCGTGGTGAGCTCGTGCAGCTCGACCTTTTCCGCCTTCTTGCCCGCCTGAAGCTGAATCATCAGGCCGGCGAGCTCGACCTCTTCCTTGATCCTCTCGAGGCTCTTGTCCGTGTCGATCAGGCTGATCACCAACAGGAACCGCTCCCCCGGCGGCGGGATGAAGGTCAGCGTCGCGATGTCGGGGCCGGTCGACCCGCTCGGCGCCGGTTCGACCTGCAGCGTCCAGATCTCGGGAGCGCTCAGCGACGCGAGCCGATCCTTGCCCAGATCGACAGCGTGCGCGGATTGCTTCTCGATCTCGAGCGCCGCGGCCTTGCCCTTCGCCGGCTGCTTCCCGAACGACTCGGGCAGCGACTGCCGGTAGATGGGCCGTCCGCTCCGGATGGGCTCGTTCGCCTCGAGCCGCTTCAGCACCAACTCGCCGAAGTGCTTCGCCGACTGCGCGCGGCTGTCCGTCTGCTTCGCGAGCAGCGCGAGGCCGGCCTTCACGCTGTCGAGCGCCTCCTGCTTGTGGCCCAGACGCGAGTGCGCGATCGCGATGTCGATGTGGGTGGTGCCGCTCTTGGAGTCGAGCTTCAGCGCCTTCGCGAAGACCTTCAGCGCTCCCTCCGGATCGCCAGCGTCGCACTGGGCGTAGCCCAGGTTCAGCAGGTTCTGCACCGAGAACGCCTTGTCCTTGCTGAACATCGTCGCCTTGTCGAAAGCGAACGCCGCCCCCTCCCAGTCTTCTGCGGCAAGGAAGGTGTTGCCGAGGTTCGTCCACGCCGCCGGATTTGACCCGTCGATCTCCAGCAGTCGCCAGCCCGCCCTCGCCGACTGCTGGAAGCGACAGGCCTTTCGCAGCACGACGACGTATTCGAGCAGCACTTCCTTGGACTTGGGGGCGATCGCGAGCGCTTCCTCGTACTTGGCGATCGCGCCGCCGATCTTGCCCTGCAAGTTCAGGCGGAATGCCGCGTCGAAGCACTCCTGCGCCTTGGGCGGGAGCGCCTGTGCCGCCGCCGGAACGGCGAAAACCAGCAAGCACACTGCGAGCAGCCAGCGAATCGAGGCCATCGTGAAGTCTCCGTTCCTCGTGGAAGATCCCCCGGAAGCGGGGTCTCGCCCAACGGTGCTCTCGGTTCCGATCGCCCCAGGATCGGGCGGCCGGGAGGAGCACCACGGGCCAGACGATACGCCGAATGCGGGCGCTTGGCGATGGTTCGCCCCGCGCCCCGATTCGAGGGTTCAGGCCGTGGGCAACTGGGGATTGCGCTGCGCACGGCGCGCCGCGGACTCGTAGCGCGAAATGCTGATTTGCAGGGTCAGGCCCAGGATGACGAGCACGGCAAGCAGGCCAAAGACGGCCGCTCCGAGGGTGCGGGTGAACGTGCGCACGCCTTCTCCGACGGCGCCGCCGCCGGCGGGCGCGAACCACAGGCCACACCACATGGTCGCGAGCACGAGGCCCACGTTGCCGAACAGCATCCAGAAGCGGCCCCGGACGACCCCACCGCACAACTCGGTGAGGATCCCCTCGAGAGTGCGGCGGAAGATCAGGCAAACCGTGATCGCCAGCGTCACGCCCACGGCCAAGGCCACCAGGTACACGTTCAGCGTGGTCATCGATTCTCCCTCCATGGTCACTTGCGACGTTTCTTCGCGGCGCGTTTTCCAGCGCGCCCGGCCGCGAGCACGAGCGCCTTGAGGCCGAGTTGCTTGACGATTCCGCCGTCGAGGAACGACGCGGCCATTCCATCCGCGAGCGCGACGAGCGCCTCGATCTGCTCGAGTCGCGCGCGCAGGGCCACGGCATCGGGGGAACGCTCGCGCTCGAGCTCGGGCAGCCACTCCCGAAGCCGTTCGAGCAGCGGATCCCACTCGCGCCGCTTGCGCGTGCGCACGATGCTCTTCACGGCGCGCTCCAGCTCGTGCTCGGGGGCGTAGAGCTCGCGCCGTTCGCCCGCGAGCTTCGACCGACGCACGAGGCCCCAGTCCTCGAGTTCGCGCACGGCCATCGACACCGCTCCGCGCGAGAGCGCGAGGCCCGCCACGAGCTCGTCGGCGTCGACCGCCTCCGCGCGCGTCAGCAGGTACGCGAAGACGCGCGCGGCCCCG
>JABWBL010000553.1 GCA_013360535.1 Planctomycetaceae bacterium | reverse complement strand
TCGGGGCGCTCGCGCCGGGCGCGCGCGATGCCGCGTGCACCGAGGAGTGCGAGGACCACCCAGAGCGCCGTCGCACCGAGCTGGAGCGCATCGCCGAGAGCGGCCCGCTCCGGCGCCAGCGCTCCGAACACGTTGCCCGTCCACATCCATCCCGCGAACAGCGGCAAGACCTCTGCGCCGGTCAGGTCGCGCATGTAGCCCTGCGAGCGCTCGAAATGCCCAAACGCCAGCTTCAGGCCGACGAAACCTGCGAGCAGGACGAGCGCGATCCCGTGGGCGAGCAGGAGTCGCTTCGCCTCTCGTGTGAGGCCGCGCCGGAGCGCGGGCCCGAGCAGCGCGAGCAGCAGCACGTACACCGCGAGGTAGTAGTGCAGCGTGATCATCACGAGCAGGTTCAGCGCGTGGAGGAGCCACAGCCGCTTCCCGCCCTCGCCGTGGAGCAGCCGGTGCCAGGCTCCGACGGCAAGGAGCGCCGAGAGCACCATCGGGCTGTAGAGCCGCGCCTCTGCCGAGTACCACAGGTGCGCCGGCGAGACCGCCAGCAAGGCCGCAGCGACCAGCGCGGCCCGCTCGCCCACGAACCGGCGCCCGGCCCAGTACGTCGCCAGAATGCCGAGCAGCCCGCACACCATGGGCGGCGTGCGCATCGACAGTGCGGAGTCGCCGAACGTCGCATTCCACAAGTGCATGAACGTGACGTAGAGCGGCGGGTGGATGTCCACGTACAGCGTCGCGAGCAGCTGCTCCCAGCTCCCCGTGCGTTGGTGCGACATGCAGGCCTCGTCGAACCACACGCTGCGCGAGAGCAACGGCCAGCGCAGCGCCAGCGCGAGCAGCACGAACGCCCCGAGCCACGCTCCCGCACTCCCCGACGAACGCGTGGACTCACTCGCGGGTCGCATGGCGCGCCTCCCGCCCGGTGCACCCGCTCTCGCGCTCCCAGCACGAACGCCCCGGCCGAGGCAAACTCTCGACCTTCGGGCGCGGGTACGCCGGCGCTCGACGCTGGGGGGGCATCCCCTAGAACCTAACCGCCGCAGCCGCTCCCCGTCAGGACCACGTCGCCCCTTCCGCTCCGGATCCACGGCTTCCGCCGGCCGCGCGACGCCTCCCGCTTCTCGCCGCACGGCGGAGGCGGTCTGAAGCACGGACCCGTTCGCGGCGCCAAGGTGAACTTGGGCCTCGGCGGCGCGTTCTCGTACGCACGCGAGAACGCCGTGAAGTTCCAAGACCCTGGCTCAAGTCGGTCGCGTCGGCGCGACGTCCTCCGTCCGAGGCGAATCGGCTTGCCTCTCGGATCGCTGCTGGCCGGCGCCGCGCTGTTGGTTGCGTGCGCCGCGGAAACCAAACCGCCCGTGAAGCTCGAGGCAGCGCCCGAGCCTTCGCGCGAGCAAATCGAGGCCTGGACCTCGCGCTACCGAGCCTTCCCAGCCGGAGGCATCTCGATGGACTGCGTGCCATCTGCGGACGCTGCGTCGGAGGCCGCGGTGCTGGAGTGCGCGCTCACGGCGCTCGGGCTCAACGCAATCGATCGAGCCGAACTCACGTCTTGGATCTTCACCTTTCGGATGGAGAGCCCCACCGAGACGTATCGCTTCGAGTTCTCCGATCTTCGCCACTGGGCGGAGACGAAGGTCGTCACCGCCGGAGTTCCCGCGCAGTGGGGCAAGTACGGTTTCGTCGTCCTGTCGTTCCCGGAATCCGCCGCATGGTCCTTGGTGGCGTGGATGCCGCACGACGAGCCTTTCGCCATCGCGAGCGGCTCGCTCGATCCGCGCTGTGTTCCGTCCGATCCGAAAGGCAACTACTACGCTCGTTTCTCGGTGCTTCATTCCCGCGCGTGGTCGTTCAACGGCGGCGGAGGCTGGTGCCGGGATCCGGAGTTGCCCCTGAGGTTCCTTGCGTCGTTCAACGGCTGTTGGACCGACGGCCTCGCCGAGGCGAAGTTCATGGGACCGAAGTACAGCGGCCGCCTGTTCGTGGACGAGCCCAAAGCCGACTTCGATCGTCTCGAGTGCGTTCCGCTTGGCGATTGGGAGGACCCCGTCTGGCGCCTGCAGGTTCAGGCCGAGCGCAGCGGTCGCTGACACGCTCGCTCAAGAGGTGCTGCGGCTGCGGCCCCTTGATCGGGGGAGGGGGGCGGGCGAGGCTCTAGGCACTATGGCGCGCATCGTCCTGATCGGGGGGGCCTCGGTGGCCGTGTACAAGGCTTGCGATCTGGCGAGCAAGTTGACGCAAGCGGGGCATGAAGTGCGGGCGGTGCTCACCCCGAGAGCGGCCAGGCTGATCAACCCGCAGCTGTTCGAGGCGGTGACGGGGCAGCCGGCGGCGGTGGAGGAGCTTGGGCCCGAGCGGCGGGGGGCGATGGACCACATCGAGCTCGCGACGTGGGCGGAGCTCGTGCTGGTGGCGCCGGCGACAGCGGGGTTGGTGGCGCGGCTGGCGCTGGGGATGGCGGATGATCTGGCGAGCACGGTGGCGCTCGCGTTGCCGAAGGGGACGCCGAGGCTGGTGTCGCCGACGATGAATCCGAACATGCTGGCGGCGGGGCCGGTGGCGAGGAATTTGGCGACGCTGAGGGCGGATGGGTGGCGGGTGCTCGAGCCGGGCGCGGGGCACATGGCGTGCGGCGTCGACGGCAAAGGGCGGCTGCCGGAGCCGGCGGAACTCGTGAGGGCCGTCGCG
>JABWBL010000030.1 GCA_013360535.1 Planctomycetaceae bacterium | reverse complement strand
CCCGTTGCGCGCCCCATCCACGCGAGGCCAAGGTTGACGTTGTGCATCGGCCCGCGCGGCCCATCGGGTGTGATCGCGACGACGCCGCCGCCGTCGAGGATGCCGAGCAGCTCCCGCAGCGCACGCGCGCCGCCGCGGCTCGACGAACCACGCACCACCTTGAAGCCGAAGCGGTGGAGCATGCCCTCGCTCAGGTCGCCGTCTTCGCTCGGGCTGACGAGCACGTGCCAGCCGCGGTCGCGGAACGAGTGCACCGGCACGACCATGCGGCCGTGCCACATCGCGATCAGCGCGCCCTTGTTCGCGAGCTCGGCATCGAGGTGCTCGAGGCCCGCGATGTCCGTGGTCCACGAGTTCGAGAGCCACGACAGCACTTGCGGGCCGCACGTCCGCAGCAACGCGCCGCCGATGCGACGACGCACGCGCTTGAAGGTGCGGCGGGCGCTCATTCCGGGCTCTCGGGCCAAGCTTCCTAGAATTGCTGCACGTCGTCGGTCGTGCCGTCGACGCCGTCCGCGCCCGCCGACCAGAGGCGATGGCCGTCGCCTTCCCTGCGGTAGTGCAGGTCGCGGCCCCAGCCGTCCTTCGGAAGCGGCTCGCCATCGAGATACCCCTGCGGATAGGACTCCGTCGGCAGCGTGAGAGCAGCGAGCGCTTCCGGATATGCGCCTTGGTCGAGCTGGAACACGAACAGGCGCGTCGCGACACGATCGAGCGCCTGCTTGGTGAGCTCGAGCTCGGCGGCGCCCGGTGCGGACGCCGGTTCCACGGGTGCTTCACCGCCCTCGTTCGAACGTTCGGACATCGACGTGACGACGCTCGTGCCGAGCGCGGCCAGCGAGATCCAGGTTTCCGGACCGAACGACGCCTCGAGGTGCACGTGGAAGCCCTGCTCCACTGGTCTCCCCCACATCGTCGTCGGAGCAAAGAAGCGCGTGAACACCTCGGGCTTCTCCGGCAGAGCCGCCGACAGCGCGCCGAGATCGATCGGCAAGTCCGCGAAGCCGCCCGCGAGCGCCGCGGCGCCGCGCAGCGTCGTGTAGAGGCTGTCGACCATCGCGCGCCAGTCCATCGCGCCGACGAGCGTCGCGTCCGCGGGCACGCTCGCGAACTTCGCGAGCGGCTCGGCATTCTTCGGCTCGTCGCCGAGCACACGCTTCACCTCGCGCTTGGCGAACAGCGCCGTCGTCGCCAGGATCGCGCGCCCGCCCGCGATCGCGATCGTCGGCGAGATGTCGAGCGGAATCGGGCTCGCGCCGGAGCTCTCCGTCTCGATCGTCCACATCGCGGCGTCGCGGTAGCGCGAGGACTTGAGCTTCATCGTCTGGCCCGGCTGCTCTGCGAACGCCGTCGCGAGAGCCTTCATGCCCCGCTCGAAGGCCGCCGCGTCGCGCAGCTCGAACATGGCGACGATGTTCGGAAGGCCGATCGAGTTGAGCGGCATCACGTGCAGCGACATGCCGCCCGCGAGGTTGCCGAACACGTCCTTCGACAGGTCGAAACCGTGCTTCTGCTCGAGCTCGGCGAGCCTTGCGGCCGCGGTCTCGTCGAGGCCGGCTCGCGCGCGGAACTGGCGCTCGAGGCGCGCGACATCGATGCGAGTCGCGAGCACGCCGGCGGCATCCGCAGGCACGAGCTCCAGCGTAGCCGCGTCGGGCCGCGCGATGCCGAGCGCACCGAGCCACGAACCGTCGCTGGGCTCCGGCCGCCAGAGGTCGGTGTGGAAGCGCTCGCCGACGAGCTGCATGCGAAAAGCCGTCGTTTGCGGCGCGAGTCGCGCGAGCGCGTCAGGCGCGGAAAACAGGTCGATCGAATCCGCGAGCAGGCTCGCGAGCACGTCCGTGTCGAGCACACCCTGCGCGACGACCACGCCAGAGGGCGCGCCAAGGGCGCTCTGCATCGCGTTCCAGCGCGCATCCGTCGCGAGCGAACGCGCGGGATCCGCGAGCCGCGCCACGATGTCCTCGACGCGAGACGCGCCAAAGCCGAGCAGCACACGTGCGCCAGCGCGCAGCGACCAACCTTCCGATTCGGCTGGCTTCCTGGTCGTGAAGGAGCTCCACACGGCGTTCGCTCCGGCGAACTCCACCGTGCGCGTCCGGTCGGTCGTGTCGCCGCCGACGGCTTCCATCAGTTCCTGCAGCGACGTTGTCGCCAAGGCCTCGCTCGTGAAGTCGATCGCCACGAGGATCGCGCGCCGGCGTTCGAGTTCCTTCTCGATCCAGCGCTCTTGGTCGAGCTCGGCGTCGATGTCCGCGCTCTCGCCGTTGCCGCCGCTCGCGCCATCCGCGCCGAAGGAGAAGATGCGCAGGGAGCCCGTACTCGTGCGTGCGAGTTGGTAGGGGTTCCCCCACTCGTCCGTGCGAAGCGCGTCCGGAAGCGGCACTTCCTCGAGGCGACTCGGCAGCGCGGAGTCGTACCGGATAGCGATCGCATCCTCAATGTCGAGGATCTCGAGCTGCGTGCGCACCGCGCGCTCGAACGACTCGCGCAGCTCATTGGCGCGTTCCTCGCGCGTCGAAACCGAAAGCGAGAAGCGCTCCGCGCGCCGCGCCATCGCGAGCAACTCATCCGTTCCCGTCGTCGGCGGAAGGCCCGCCAGCTCGAGCAAGGGCCGCAGGCCGGCGCTCGCGTCGAAACTCATCTGTTCGCCAAAGCGCGCAAAGGCCGCGCGCGCCGTCTCGTCGCGCATCAACGCGACCAGCGGCGCCCTGTCGTAGGCACTGAGCAGACTCGTTACGTCGGGAACCTCCAGCACGAGCTGCGCGCGCGCCGGATGCAGCGGATGGTGCGACCCCTGCAGCGTCGCGAGGGCGAGCGTGAGTGCCAGCATGGCTCCGTGAAACTCAGATGCCCGCGTACTTGCGCAACGCGGCCTCGTTCTTGCGGATGGCGTCTTCGAGCGCCTTGACGGCCGCCTTGACTTCCTTGCCGTTCTTGAAGGCGTCCTTGAACGCCTGGTGCGCCTGCACGACCGGCGGACACTTGCCGTCGAGAATGAACGACATCACGAGCCCGGTCTCGTTGATGACCTTGGCGGCGTTCGCCGGATCGCTCAGGTTGCACGCGAGGATCGTGTCGAGCGGATCGATGCCGCCCTTGTTCGCGATGTTCTCGAGCGACCACTTGCGCATCCAGTACGGGTCGCCGCCGGCCTTGACCGTGGCGTCCGCCAGATAACGCTCCGCGTAGGCGCACGTGCCGTAGCGCAGCCATTCCGGAAGCTGCTTCTCGGACCACCACTCCTTCGCGCTGTTCGGTGAGCCGCGTCCGGCGACGAGACCGGCGAGCGTCTTCGGGCTGGGGTCGATCGATTCGGCGAGCGATTGCGCGGCCGCGTGACGCACGAACATCGGACCAAAGCTGTTGTCCTTGTCGTTCGACGCATCCCAGTAGCCGAAGCCCGCGCTCGTCATCCCGGCCTGCAGCGGCTCGACCCAGATCTCGGCGATCGTCGCTCCGTGGATCGACGAGTTCGGCCGCAGCTCGGACTGGCGCTGTCCCGCGAACTCGCCGTACTGCGCCTGACTGCGCAGGATCAGCACCGGCACCGGAGACGTCGGCACGCGACCGAGCGCGCGCACCACTTCGCGGAAGGCGCGCTCCGCTTCGTCGCGGGCCTTCATCGCCAGCGCGCGGTCACAGGTCGTGTAGAGCAGGAAGTGGTCTGCAGGGATCTTCCACCACTTGTCGAGTTCGGCGTGGAACTTGTTGGCGTCGGCCTCGGTGAGCCACTTGTCGCCACACTTCCACAGGCCCTTCTCGAGGTTGGGCAGGTCCGCCGGGGCGATCCACTCGAGATCCTGCTTCTTCCAGCCTTCGGTGATCTTCTTGTGCTCCTCGGCGTCGACCCAGCGCCCGTCGTCGTTCTTGACCATGCCCTTCTCGAGGTACGGCACGTCCGCGGGATCGACGAGCTCACCCTTGTAGACGACCTTGCCGGAGCGCTTGGCCTCTTCCTCGAGCTTCTTCTTCTTGTACTCCTCGACCTTCTTCTCGCTGGGGAACCACTTGCCGTCGTACTCGATCTCCCCCAGCAGCTCGTGTGCCTTGCGGTCGGCGTCGTCGAGCTTGAGGATCTTGCGCAGGACGTTCTTGCCGTCCTTGTCGAGGCCGTTCGCCGAGCACCATTCGTAGAGCTGCCAGAGCTTCTCGGCGTTGCCCTCGGCCGCCGCCAAGCGCTTCTCGTACTCGGCCTTCTTGTCGGCCTGGACCAGTTCCCGACCGGGGAGGGCACTGTTCGGCGTGAGCGGGTTCAGGACGAGAGCAAGGAGGGCGATCGGAGTCAGCATGGCAGGCCTGAGGTGTCTGTCGTTGGCTTGGCACGCGGCCGGGGTCCGGCCACGAGTGTCAGGAAGGCTAGCAAGGGGTCGGTCCGCGGTCGCAGGCCGACGTCCGGGGGTGGGAGTTGTCGGCGGGGTCGGTGTGCCTATAATCCACGCTCCCCAATCTCCGCCCCCCGCGGGTGCGTCGCTCCGGCACCATGCCGACGGACGCGCCTCGGTCCGCTTCGATCCCCAAGATGGCCAACCCCACCCACAAGAGCGCCACGTCCGTGACGCTCGCGCCGCTCGCCGAGAAGTCGACTTTCGCGCTTTTCGTCTCGAAGTACTGGATCCACGGACTCGGGCTCTTCCTCGCGATCGCGGGCTACGTGATCTACCGGCACCAGGCCGAAACCACCCGTCAGGCCGCGCGCGACAAGAGCTGGGAGGCCGTGGACCGCCGCACGGATCTCGCGGGTTTTCCGCGCATTCCTACGGCGCCGCCCGAGGTCATGGCGTCGCTTGCGACCGAGCTCAAGGGCACGGACGCCGGGCCTTGGAGTCGCTGGCTGGAGGCCAATGCACTGCTGGGCGAGCGGAAGTTCGACGAGGCGAAGGCCGCTCTCGATGCGCTCCGGACGGAGTACCCCGAGCACCCGCTGGTGAAGCAGGTCTGGGCGGTGGACGGCACTTCGGAGTCGCTGGTCGCGGCGTGGACGTCGGGTATCGCGGCCCGAAAGGCCTGGGAGGAGCAGCACCCCAGCCTGTTCGCGAACCCCCAGCCGGCAGCGGACGCCCCGAAGGTGCGCCTCAAGACCGAGCTGGGCGACATCGAGGTGACGCTCTATCGGGACCGCGCGCCCGAGCACGTTCAGAACTTCCTGGATCTGGCCGCTTCTGGATATTACAGCGGGACCAAGCTCTACCGTATTGACTCGCAAATGGGTGTCGATGGCGGCGACCCGCTGACCCGCGAGGACGACCTGGCCAAGTGGGGCACGGGCGGCGGCGACAAGGTGCTGCAGTTCAAGGAGACCGGCCTTTATCACTTCAAGGGCGTGCTGACGGCCGCGGCCGGTACCGCTCGCAAGGAGAGCCTCGGAAGCCGGTTCTCGATCCTCACCGAGGATCGGCACGATCTGGATGGACAGCGTGTGGTCTTTGGCGTCGTCACGGGTGGCATGGACATCGTCCGCCAGCTGGCCAACGCCGCGCAGGCCTCGGACGGCTCGGGCCGTCCGGAGAAGCCCGTCGTGCTGACGGCCGTCGAGACCGTTCCCTGACGCTCGCTTGAAACCAAGAAAGGCGCGACTCCCTCACGGAAGTCGCGCCTTTCTGCATGGAACGGGGCTCGTTACTCGAGCCTGGCCTGCGGCGCGAGACGATCGAGCAGGCGGTTCAGCTGGGTCTTGTCGAAGAACTCGATGCGGATCTGGCCGCTGAAGTCGGCCTCAACTTGCAGCGAAACCTTGGTGCCGAGGGCGTCACCGAGCCTGCGCTCCGCCTGGGCCAGCCACGGGGGTGTAGCCACGAGAGCGTCGTCCACGGCCGGCTTCGGTGCCTGCACCTCATCCCGAACCAGACGCTCGACGTCGCGGACGGAAAGGTCGCGTCGGACAGCTTGCTCCATCACCGCTTCGATGCGAGCGGGGTCGGACAGACCCAACAGCGCGCGGGCATGTCCCATGCTCATGAGGCCCTTGCCCACTGCGACCTGGACCTTCTCGGGAAGGTCGAGCAAGCGGAGGTGGTTCGCCACCGTCGCACGCTTGAGTCCGACCTTCATGGAGACCGCCTCCTGCGTGATGCCGAGCGCGTCCATCAGCTGCTTGAAGCCTCGCGCACGTTCGATCGGGTCGAGATCGCGACGTTGGACGTTCTCCACCAGCGCGAGCTCGAGCATCTCGCTGTCGGAGACGACGTTGCGCTGGATGGCAGGAATGCGGTCCAGACCGGCGAGTCGGGCGGCGCGCCAGCGGCGCTCACCGGAGACGATCTGGTATCTGTCCCCCATCTTCCTAACAACGATCGGCTGGAGCACCCCATGTGCGGAGATGCTGTCGCGCAGCTCCTCAAGGCCGGCCGGATCCATCGTCTTGCGCGGCTGGAATGGGTTGGGGTCGATCTTCGCGAGCTCGAGCTCCGCCGAGCCCTGCTCTTCGACCGCTCCACCGAGCAGCGAACCCAGTCCCTTGCCAAGTCGTCGTTCCATTTGTCGTTCTCCTCCGGCTCTAGGGCGCCCGTTGTTCCACGTGGAACAGTCGAAGGCGCGGTCCACAAGATATCGCGTAGTGTCCAAGGTCCAATACCATGCACGGCGCCCGCGCCCCACGGTTGACCCAAGACCCGCAGAAGTAAAGACTTACCGGGACCTCCGAAGGTCGCAGGTGACCGCGGATTTTGCATGCCTTTACAACGACACAGCCTCGCGCGCCCGGTCTGGACCGTGGCGGCGTCCCTTTTGGCCGCCGCCTTGGTTGGGACTGGTGGTGCATCGGCCGCCCTCCCGGCCTGCGGGGTGGCCTGGCTCGGATGGGAGCTGTTGGGTCGACGAACGCGTTGGCACCGGAACTTCCAGCCCCGGGCGAGATACTTGGCGCTGGAGGCGGCCCAGGCCACCGCACACTTCGGGTCCGTGACGGCCGCAGGATTGCTGGCTGGAGGAGAGTGGGGGGTCGGACTGATGGCCGCCGCCTTCTGCGCCCTGAGCGTGGCGATGCGCGCGCTGGAGCTCGACTCCCCGGTCGCGATCTGGAGCGTGACGGCTTTGACCTGGTTGGGGCCCGCGCTGCCGCAGGTGCCCCGGGTCTACAGCGCTTCCTCGATCACGGTCGACGAAGGGATCCCTGTGATTGTCCTCTCCGCGATCTACGTGCCCCTTGCCGTGCTGCTCCTGGCGCGCGGTCGGAGATCATGAAGTACGCGGTTCTGGGCGACATCCACGGCAACCTCACGGCGCTCGAAACGGTCCTGACGGCCATTGAGCGTGAGCGGGTCGACCGGATCCTCAGCGTTGGAGATGTCGTAGGGTACGGAGCGGCGCCTTCCGAGTGCATTGCGAAGCTCCGCGAGCTCGGCGCCTTCGTCGTGATGGGGAACCACGATGCGGCCGCGGTGGACAGGCTGGACACCGCGTTCTTCAACCACCACGCCAAAGAGGCGATCCGGTGGACGCGAGGGGCCTTGAGCCGCAAAGACAAGGCATGGCTCGGCGAGTTGCCCTATGTGCAGCACCTCGAGCATTGTTCGGTGGCCCACGGCACGCTCCATCGCCCGGAGCTCTTCGACTACATCATGACCGTCGAGGATGCAGACCCTTCCTTCGATGCCATGACGCTGCCGGTGTGCTTCGTCGGCCACAGCCACGTGCCCGTCACCCTGCTTCGCCTCCACGACAACCCGGGCCGGACCTCGTTCACGCCGGACACCGCCGTGGACCTCGCCGACGCCGCCAAGGCGTTGGTCAACGTCGGAAGCGTCGGACAACCGAGGGACGAGGACCCGCGCACGGGTTTCGCGATCTACGACAGCGCGGCCGAGTCGGTGGAGCTCAAGCGGCTGGCCTACGACATCGACCGGGAGGCCCATCGCATCCGGGCGGCTGGCCTGCCGCAGATGCTCGCCGACCGCCTTTACCTGGGCGTCTAGCCGCGTCAGCGCCCGCTGGGCTTCAGGTACTGAAGCTGCGCGGGGAGGTTCTCGAGGCCGTGCTCGCCCAGGCCGTGCTCGAAGAGAAGGCCGATGTCTCTCAGCGGGTTGACGTCGCCCCGGAAGCGGAAGTCGCGGGCCTCGGGGTGCGAGCCGACGTTGATCAGCAGCTCAAGGATCGAGCCCGCGTTGCAGCGCTGGCCGGCGACTTCCATCTCCACGGGAGTTCCGTGGTGGCTCACGATGTTCACGATGAGGGCCGCTGGGCGGGCGTGGAGCTTCAACGAGCTGGGCAGCTCGACATGCAGCTCCCGCATCTCGATGTAGTTCGGAAGCAGCTCCTCGGCCGTGCCCCGTCCACGCTGCAGCAGGAGGTTGGCCCAGTGGAGGAGGTGGTTCAGGATCACGTCCTGCACCCGCGCCCGTTCCACGTGGCGAGCGATCACGCGCTCGGGGGCCTCGCCTCGCACCTCCAGCTCGTGGCGCTCGACGAAGTGCGAGAGCACGGTCGTCGCCTCGAGGAGGTGCAGGGCCGCGGACATGTGCCCTCGAAGCCGGGGGAGCCGCTCGTCGCGACCCTCGACCACGGTCTGCTTGATGTAGGTGTCGTAGGTGGACTGGAGGTTGTGGACCGTTGCCTCATAGACGCGGGCCTGCTCCTCCTTGCAAACGACGGCGAGCTTGCGCCGACGCACTTCCGGCTCCCGGATTCGGTCGAGCCCGAGGCCGTCGAGCATGTCGCACGCGGCAATGTACTTGGAGGCGATCTCCGCGATGCGCTGCGTGTCGTCGGTGAGCTCCTCCTGCCCGAGGTTGCGTGGAAGCCGGCGCTGGACCAGGCTCGCGTCGCCTTGGCGTCCCAGGGAGCGGCCTTCGTCCCAGCGCACCGAGAGCCGCCCACACTCCTCCCGCGCCTGACGGCAGAGCGCAGAGATGGCCTCTGCGAGGAACTGCTGGCTGGACGACATCGACTCATGGACCTCGGCGTACTCGGCCGGGCTCAGGGAGCTGCGCAGGCCATAGCTCTCCAGTCGCGCTTCCATGTGGGACACGCTGAAGCCGGCCACGGCGAGCCAGCGGATGCTGGCGACAAGCTCCCGGAACAGGCTGAAGGTCCGGTTGAACTTCGCCCCGTGGTCATCGAGGTAGGACTCGAGGGCAGCAGCCTCGCTCGAGAGGACGTAGAAGTCCTTCTTCGACCACGGCTCGACCCCTCGGCCCTCGAGCGCGTTGAAGGCTTGGGCGAAGCCCGAGGCATGTTCCTGAAGGAGCACGGCAAAGGCCGGCTCCACAATGACCTCTTCCAGCGGGCGATCGGCGCTCATGGCGTCTCGTCGCGAAGGGTAACAGAGCGCAAGGGCCCATGGAAACGTCTGCTGGGGCGTTCGTCATCCCCGGTGCGACGGCTCAAGACCTACCAGCTAAGGGGTCGATCCCGCTCGAGTCGCACCCGCCCCCACAGGGCCTTGGCCCAGGAGTCCGCCATTTCCTCTGAACGCTGCCTGGAGACCTATCTCCTCGAGATCAACGAAACGCCTCTGCTGACGGCCGAGCAGGAGCGCGAGCTGGCTCGTCGAATCCGACGCGGGGATCCGCAGGCCCGTGAGCACATGACCCGCGCGAACCTGCGCTTGGTCGTTTCCATCGCCAAGA
Organism: Planctomycetaceae bacterium; assembly: GCA_013360535.1. Taxonomy (GTDB): domain Bacteria; phylum Planctomycetota; class UBA1135; order UBA1135; genus F1-120-MAGs118. Next base: position 4,808 of record JABWBL010000030.1, on the reverse strand, counting down.
TGTACTCCGAGCGGGGCCTCTCGCTCCAGGACCTGATCGCCGAGGGCAACATCGGCTTGCTGAAGGCGGTGGAGAAGTTCGACCCGGACGCCGGGTGCCGCTTTTCCACCTACGCCACGTGGTGGATCAAGCAGTCGATCCGTCGCGCGTTGGTGAACACCGTCAAGTCGGTTCGCGTTCCCAGCTACATGGCGGAGATGATCTCGAAGTGGCGTTCCGTCAGCCACGAGCTGAACTTCGCCCTCGGGCGTCAGCCCACGGTTGAGGAGGTCGCCTTGGAACTGGGGATCCCCGAGGAAAGCTGGCCGCTGCTCAAGCGCACGATCCAGTCCTCGGCCGCCGGCTCCCAGGTATCGCTGGATCGACTCACGGCGAACCAAGATACGGTGGAGGATGCCGACACCAAGACTCCGGACGAGCAGCTGCTCGACGAGGACCTGCTGCGGCGGCTCGATGATCTCCTGAACCTCATCGACGAGCGCGAAGCGACGATCCTGCGCCTGCGCTACGGCCTCGGGTCGGAGGGCGGGACGCCGCTGACCCTGAAGGAAATCGGCAAGGTTGTGGGCCTGACCCGCGAACGGGTGCGACAGATCGAGCGGGATGCGCTCAAGAAGCTCTACACTGTGATGGGCGGTGAATGACGGTGACCCAACGCGCGGACGAGACGATCGACAGGACTGGGCTCGAGCCGCGCGAAGGGACACCGATCTACCTGCACTTGCCGTTTTGTGCGGCGAAGTGCCACTACTGCGACTTCTACTCGGTCCCGGCCGAAGGGCAGGACGTCGATGGCACGCTCGAGGCTATCGTCCGCGAGATCCAGCTGCGCGCACCGCGCCGACCGCGGACCGTCTTCCTCGGTGGGGGAACCCCGAGCCTGCTGGAGCCCCGCTGGCTGAAGCGCCTGCTGGATGAGCTCGACCGCGTCACCGACTTCCGGTCGAGCGCGCTCGAGGTCACCGCGGAGTGCAACCCCGAGAGCCTGGACCGCGACAAGGCCGCCTGCCTGCTCGATCTCGGAGTCCGGCGCCTCTCGATCGGCTTCCAGAGCCTGCGGCCGGAGACGCTGGCCCTGTTTGGCCGCGTGCACGACGTGCAGCAGAGCTTCGCCGCCTTCGAAGCCGCCCGCGCCGCCGGGGTGCGGGACCTGAACGTCGACCTGATCTACGCCGTGCCGGGCCAACGCCTCGAGGACTGGTTGCGGGACCTCGACACGGTGCTCGGACTCGGTCCCGACCACGTTTCGGCCTACAACCTGACCTTCGAGGAAGAGACGCTCTTCAAGCGATGGCTAGACCAAGGGCGGCTCGCGCCGCACCCCGACGAGGTCGAATTGGAGTTCTTCTGGGCGACGCGCGAGCGCCTCTCGAGCAGTGGCCGCAGACCCTATGAGATCTCCAATTTCAGTCTTGATGGTCGCCATTGTCGCCACAACGTCAATTACTGGCACAATGGAGAGTACGTCGGCATCGGCCCCTCGGCGGTCGGCAAGCAGGGACTCCGCCGCGCCGGCAACGTGCGCAACCTGGGCGAGTACCGGCGCCGCATCCTGGAGCGGGGCGACGCTCTGGACTGGTCTGAGTCCCCAAGCGACGGGGCGCGGCTGGGAGAGACCTGGTGGCTCGGTCTGCGCTTGACCGAAGGCCTGTCCCCTGTTGAGGCGTGGAGCCGGGCAGGACTGAACCCAAAGACATACGGCGAGAATCCTTCCGCGCCGATCGTCCGGTCGCTGGCGGATCAGGGGTGGCTCGAGGCCAACGGGGAGCGGTGGCGGCTCAGCCAAAAGGGGTGGCCGGTGGCCGATGCCGTCGCGCGCGAGTTCCTGCGGCTGCGCGACGCGCCGATGGGCACGACGGGCGCGCTGACCGAGGGCGGCTGACGGTCTTTCCGACAGCAAGCCTCGAAGCCCGAAAGCGCGGGCTAGGATCCGCGCTCAAATCACCGACCCGACGCTTCCGAGCTCAGGAGCCCCCGTGAACTTCGCCGACCGTCTGCAAGCCGCCATCGAACGTTGCGGCAACCCCTGCCTCGTCGGCCTCGACCCGCACCTGGACCTGCTGCCGCCAGAGTACGCGGCGGCGCGCGACGTGACGCTGCCGCGAGCCGAGCGCGCCCGACTGCTGGCGCGCTTCTGCCGTGAAGTGGTCGAGCTCGCCGCCGGCCGCGTGCCCGCGGTGAAGCCGCAGTCCGCCTTCTTCGAGGTGCTCGGCGCCGACGGAGCGCACGCCTGGGAACAGGTCGTTCGCACGGCGCGACAAGCTGGACTGCTCGTGATTGGCGACGTCAAGCGCGGCGACATCTCGACCACGGCAGCGGCCTACGCGACGGCCTTCCTCGAAGGCACGTCCGAGTCCGATCGCGACTCGCTGTGCGATGCGGTCACGCTCAACCCGTTCCTCGGCAGCGACTCGATCGAGCCATTCCTCGACACCTGCGCGCGCACGGGCACGGGCCTCTACATCCTCGTCCGCACGTCGAACAAGGGCAGCGCCGACTTCCAGAGGCACGGCCTGCCCGAGCTCTCGCACCTCGTCGCGGACAAGGTGACGCAGTGGGGGAGTCGGCTCGTCGGCGCGAGCGGCTGGTCGAGCGTCGGAGCCGTCGTCGGCGCGACGCACGGTCACGAACTGCGCGACTTCCGCGCACGCATGCCGCGCACGCCACTGCTGTTGCCGGGTTACGGCGCACAGGGCGCGAGCGCGCGCGACGTCGTCGGCGCCTTTGGCCGCACGAGCGCGGGCGCTCCTTGTGGCGCCCTCGTCAACTCCTCGCGCGGCATCACGTTCGCGTGGCGCGAGAAGGCCCACCAAGGCAAGCCGTGGAAGGACGCGACGCGCGACGCGCTGACGCACATGATCGACGAACTCTCGAGCGCGCTCTCCGCCACCTGTTGAACATGACGCCGATCTCGACCGAATTCCTCGCCGCGGGCGAGCTCGGCCTGCCGCCCTTCGCGAGCTTCGCGCATCGAGTGCCGGGCTTCCGCGTTCCCGCGAGCCTCGACGAGATCGAGCCGCGCGAAGATCGCTGGCTGCCGGAAGAGCGTGTCGAGCTCGCGACCGCGCTCGAACGCGGCCTCGCGCCGACGCAGCCGCACGTGGCCGTGCTCGACAGCGTGCGCCAGCTCGCGTTGCCCGACACCTGCTGTGTCGTCACGGGTCAACAACCGGGCCTGCTCGGTGGGCCCCTGTATTCGCTCTACAAGGCGCTGCACGCGATTCGGCTCGCGCGCTCGCTGTCGGTCGCGTGGGAGCGCCCGGTCGTGCCGCTGTTCTGGAACCACGCGGACGATCACGACGTCGCGGAAGTCCACCACGCTTGGGTGCTGAACGAGAACCTCGACCTGCAACGTCTCGGACTCGCCGGACTCTCGTCGGGTCGCCAGCCCGTCTCGCGCATCGTGTTGCGCGAGGACAAGCAACGCATGGGAGCCGTGCGCGAGTCGCTGCGACAGCTGTTCGGCCGCGAGCCGCACGGTGAGGCCGCGATCGAGCTGTTCCTCCCGCGCGACGGCGAGACGTTCGCCACCGCGTTCACGCGCGTGCTGAGCGAGCTGCTCGGACCGCTCGGCCTCGTGGTGCTCGAGCCCGACTGGATCCGCGAGCCGATGTCGCGCGCGCTGGCACGCATCGTCACGGCGCCACTCGCGCGCGAGCTCGCCGCCGGAGAGCGCGCGCTCGCGGAAATCGGCGCGAAACCCGCGATCGAGTCAGCGACAGCGGCCTTGGTGTACCGCGTCGACGAGCGTGGACGGAACGCGCTGCGACTGGGCGGCGACGGCTTCCGCTACGACGACGAAGAGGGTTCGCGCACGCCCGAGGAGCTCGCGGCCGAGATCGTGCAACGACCGCTCGAGTGGTCACCCGGTGCGTTGCTGCGCCCGTTGGTGCAGGACACCGTGCTGCCCGTGGTCGCCTACGTCGGCGGCTGGGGCGAGCTCAACTACCTCGCGCAACTCGGACCCTTGCGCGCTGCGCTCGACTTGCCGCGCACGGCCGCCGTTCCGCGCTGGTCGTGCACGTTGGTCGAACCCGAGACCGCCGATGCGGCCGGCCAGCTCGGGCTCCCGCTCGCGCACGCGATCACGACGCGCGGCCAAGGTCTCGCGGATGCGCCCGAAGAGCCGCCGCCGCCGGTGATCGAGGAGCTGCGCGAGATCGCGCGACGTGCGGACCGCGAGCTTTCCTCGCGCAAGGGCGCGCTCGGAGAGATCGACAAGGGCCTCGCGGCCAACTTGCCGCGCACGGGCGACCAGATCCGTTCGCTCGTCGAGAAGATCTGCGAGCGCGCGGAGCGAGTGCACGCCAACCGCTCGGGTCGCGGGCGCAGGCTCGTGCGGCGCGTGACGAACTCGCTCACTCCGCGTGGGGAGCTGCAGGAGCGCGTGCTCGGTCCGTTGCCGTTCCTCGCGCGCCACGGCACCGACTGGATCTCGCAGCTGCTCGAGCCGATGACGCCGATCGCGCACGGCCACATGATCGCGCGCTTTGGCGACGCACCGCAGGAGACCCAGGGATGAAGCTCGATGTGCTCGTGATCGCCGCACACCCCGACGACGCGGAGATCTGCGTCGGCGGGACGATGCTGCGGATGGTCGACGCCGGCCTGAGGGTCGGCATCGTGGACGCGACGCGCGGCGAGATGGGCTCGCGCGGCACGAAGGAAGAGCGCGACGCGGAGTCCGCGGCGGCCGATGCGCGGCTGGGCCTGAGCGTGCGCCGCAACCTGCAGCTGCCCGACGGCCGCGTGACGGTGACGCCGGACTCGCGCGAGGCGCTGGCACGCATCCTGCGCGAGCACGCGCC
>JABWBL010000029.1 GCA_013360535.1 Planctomycetaceae bacterium | reverse complement strand
CCTGCGCACCAACGGCCTTCACCAACTCACCGACACCTCAACCAACCCAGCGCCCAGAGGAACAACGGGAACTACACCACTTGACGAGACGTGAGCCAGCACGGCGGCGCGCGTGCCGTGGTGGGAGTCGCGGTAGGTTTCCAGCGAGAGCCGGCGCGAGCCCTTCGGCTCGAGCAGATCGAGGCTCGCAAAGCCATCGTGCTTTTCCGTCGCTGGCGAGGCCTTCAGGAGCAACTGCGCGGCGCCCGCGGCTCCCACTCGCAGTTCGACGAAGCCGTCCGCTCCGATTCCTCAGCTTCCGAGCTCGGCGCCGGTTGCATCCGTGAGTACGAAGCGCTGCGCGGAGACCACGGGCTCAGGCCTTGGCCTCGCCTGCGTCACCTGCCCGAGCCAGACGCCAGAGCCCATCAGCAAGGCACCCGCCACCATCGACAGCGCGTTCGTCATGAAGCTCCCTACCCCGGCTCGCGCCGGTGTTTCCGCACAGGTTCGCGGGACGTCAAGCGTCCGCCGCGTTCAGTTCCAGGAGCTGTAAGGCTCGGGCGTCTGGTCGGCGGAGCTGGGGGTGGAGCCGAAGTCGAAGCCGGCGGGGACGACGGTGATGCCGGATTCGGTGACGGTGAAGAGCTTCTTGTCCTTCTCGCGGTCGTAGCCGATCTCGTAGCCGTCGGGGACCTTGACCCACTTGTCGAGGATCGCGCGCTTGACCTTAGCGCCCTTGCCGATGACGACGCCGCCGAACAGGATCGAGTCCTCGACGAGGGCGTGCTCGTCGACGTAGGCGCGGTTGCCGAGGATCGAGCGCCGCACCTTGCCGCCGGAGACGACGACGCCGGGGCAGAGCAGCGAGTCGGTGACCTCCGAGCGACGGCCGTTCTCGTCGAGCACGGTCTTGGCCGGCGGGTCGGCGTGCCACAGCGAGTAGATCGGCCAGTCGAGGTCGTAGAGGTTGAGCTTCGGCGCGACCGAGAGCAGGTCCATGTTGGCCTCGAACAGCGCGTCGATCGTGCCGACGTCGCGCCAGTAGGGCTGCTCGCCGCCGTCGCGATCGATGAAGTTGTGCGCGTAGACCGGCACCTCGCGGATCATCTTGGGGATGATGTCCTTGCCGAAGTCGTGGCTCGAAGTCGCTTCTTCGGCGTCGCTCTTCAGGCGCCGCATCAGCTCGTCGGTCTCGAACACGTAGATGCCCATCGACGCGAGGCAGAAGCCCGGTTGCGTAGGCAGTTCCGGCGCGTTGGCCTTGGGCTTCTCGACGAAGCTCGTCACGCGGCCGCGCTCGTCGACCTGCAGGATGCCGAACTGGTGCGCCTCGCTGACCGGGATGCGCACGGCGCCGATCGTGAGCGCCGCGCGGTGGATCAGGTGCTCGCGCAGCATCCGGCTGTAATCCATCTTGTAGATGTGGTCGCCGGCGAGGATCAGCACATGCCGCGGGCGCTCTTCCTCGATCGTGTCGAGGTTCTGGAAGATCGCGTCGGCCGTGCCTTGGTACCAGTTGCCCTTGCCCTGGTGGTGCGGCGGGCGCGTCGAGATGAACTGCTCGAGGCGGCGCGGCAGGAAGTTCCAGCCGAAGCGGATGTGCTCCTCCAGCGAACGCGCCTTGTACTGCGTGAGCAGGAAGATGCGCCGCAATCCGGAGTGGATGCAGTTGGAGAGCGTGAAGTCGATGATGCGGTAGGAGCCGCCGAAGGGCACCGCGGGCTTGGCGCGGCGGTCGGTCAGCGGGCGCAGGCGCTCGCCCTGGCCCCCGGCGAGGATCAGGGTCAGGGTCTCCTTCAGCTCGGTCGACAACGGCATGCGGGGGGCTCCAGATCGGGGTCAGGGGGTAGCTTGCCGTCCGAAGCTTGTCCGGCATAGCCCCGGCATTAGACTCTTTGGCCCTTCAGGCTCTGGCTGCCTGGCCGACTGGCCGCTCTTTCCATCCTTCATGGCCCGCAACGCACCGCCGACTCCGTCCTCCGACCGACTCCCCGCCGACGTGCGACTGGGAGCGGTGGTCTCGACGTTCCACCACGACCTGACCGGCGCCATGCTCGCCTCGGCCCGCGCCACGCTCGAGCGGGCCGGGCTCGCGGCCGACGCCCTGCAGGTGGTCGAGGTGCCCGGCGCCTTCGAGATCCCGATCGTCGCGCGCTCGCTCGCGATGCGCGGCGACCTCGCGGCGGTGCTGTGCTTCGGCGTCGTGATCAAGGGCGAGACCACGCACGACTTCCACATCGCCTCGGCCGTCAGCCACGCGTTGCAGCGCGTCTCGCTCGACACCGACCGACCGATGCTGATGGGCGTGCTCACGTGCAACACGCTCGAGCAGGCCCGCGAGCGGGCGCTGCCGGGCTCGAAGCACGACAAGGGCGCCGAGGTCGCGCAGGCGGCGATCGCGGTGCTCGCGGCGCTCGAGCGCACCCGTGAGCTCGGCGGCGCGACGCGCAAGGCCGGCTTCGGAGTGCGGACGGGAGGCGCCCAGTGAAGAAGCGCACCCGCGGGCGCGAGCTCGCGCTCCAGCTCCTGTACCAGATCGACCTGCGCGGCGACGACGTGCTCGCGCATGCTGAAGAACTCCTGCTCGAGGAAGAGCCCGACCGCGAGTCGCGCAACTTCGCGTTGCACCTCGTGCGCTCGACCCACGAGGAGCGCGAGGCCCTGGACAGTGTGATCCGTTCCGTCGCGCAGAACTGGGAGATCTCGCGCATGGCGGTGATCGACCGCAACGTGCTGCGCCTCGCGGCGTGGGAGCTGCTGCATTCGAAGGACGTGCCGCCGAAGGTCGCGATCAACGAGGCGATCGAGCTCGGCAAGCGCTATTCGACGCAGAATTCCGGCGCGTTCATCAACGGCATCCTCGACAAGATCAAGTCGCGCCACGTCGACGCCAAGGGCACGTCGAAGGAGTGACGCGTGGGACTTTTCGATCGCCTCAAGGAACGGCTGACGCGCACGCGCGAGGCGCTCAGCGACAACATCGCCAAGCTCTTCAAGGGCGGACGGCCGATCGACCGCGCGCTGCTCGACGAGCTCGAGGAACTGCTCTACCAGGGCGACCTCGGGCCGATCGCGGGCGAGGTGATGGTCGAGATCAACCGCCTGCACGAGCGCGGCTCGATCAAGGGCGAGGATGAGGTGCGCGCCGTGTTGCGCGAGGTCCTGCTCGGCTTCGTCGCGCCGGCGGACGTGAAGCCGGGCGAGGCCGAGCTCCCCCACCACCCGACCGTCGTGCTCGTGGTCGGCGTGAACGGCTCCGGCAAGACCACGTCGATCGCCAAGCTCGCGCACCGTTTTCAGAGCCAAGGCAAGTCCGTGCTGCTCGCCGCCTGCGACACGTTCCGCGCCGCCGCCGCCGAGCAGCTCGAGATCTGGGCCAAGCGCAACAACGCGCCGATCGTGCGCGGCAAGGAAGGCGCCGATCCCGCGTCGGTCGCGTTCGACGCGGTCGAGAGCGCCTGCGTGCTCGGCATCGACGTCGTGCTCGTCGACACCGCCGGCCGTCTGCACACGCAGACGAACCTGATGCAGGAGCTCGCCAAGGTCCGCCGCGTGATCGAGAAGCGCCTGCCCGGCGCGCCGCACGAGGTCTGGCTCGTGCTCGACGGCACCAACGGCCAGAACGCGATCCGCCAGGCCAAGGAATTCACCGCGCACGTGCCCGTGTCCGGCCTCGTCATCACCAAGCTCGACGGCACCGCGCGCGGCGGCGCCGTGTGCCAGATCGTGCGCGAGCTGCGCCTGCCCGTGCGCTACATCGGCACCGGCGAACAGCTCGACCTGCTCGAACCCTTCGACCCCGCAGCGTTCGTCGACGCGATCGTCGCCGCCACGTCCGGCGCCAGCTCGCGCTAGCCCGGCGGCGAGAGCTCGAAGGCGCTGTCGTCGATCGCGACGTCGACCTGCGGGCGCAGGAAGGTCGTGGTCTCGACGATGCGGTCGGACTCGACCTGCGGAGTCGCGAGCACGAGCTGGCGGAGCTCCTCGGGCAGTTCGGCGCGCGCGGCGAGCTGGCGCAGGGCGGCGTCGCGTTCGGGAGAGTGGCGCAGGCGCTGGAACGTGCGCAGCACGAGCGGACGCTCGACGCCGATCCATACGACGAACACGCCGCCGACGAGCGCACGTTCGAGGCGATGAGCGCGCGCACCATCGATCTCGTCCTCGCCGACCAGCTGCAGGCCCTCGAGCTGAGCGTCGCCCTCGGCGAGCCCCAGCAAGCGCGGCACGAGCAGCGAGGCGCCGCCGCAGGCCGGGCTCCAATGCTCGAGTTGCGCGCTCAGCGAACCGGGTGACGTCACAGCCGCGTCCGAGCGCTCCGGATCGGTCTCCCACGCGAACAGGCCGCGAGAATTGCGCCACAGCGCCGCGTGCGGCCACTCCTCGTGCGGACCGACGCCCATCCCCTTCCACTCGAACAGGAAGCGGGCGGGACGCACGAAGGCGGTCTGGAACGGGTAGCGCAGCGTCGAGCGCTGCCAGGGCTTCGGCCCGCGCGAGATCGTGACCGACGCCTCGCCGATGTCGCGGTAGCTCGAGAGCCGCGAGTAGAGCGCCAGCGCCCGCTCGACGACGCCGTTCACGGCGCGTTGTCCCCGAGCGGCACGACGCGATAGCGCTTGCCGTCGCGCTCGATGCGGCCGAAGGCCGTGTCGAGGTCGTGGTAGAAAAGGCCGGTCCAGCCGCGTTCGGCCGCGAGCGCGATCCACTTCGAGCGCACGTCGAAGCTGCGTGCGACGTCGATGTCGTAGGCCATGATGTACGGCGGCTGCGCGTGGTGCGCGGTCGGCACGACGTCCGACCAGAAAATCGCGCCGTCGGGGCGCTCCTCGTCGAGCGTCATCACCGCGACGCCGTCGGAGTGGCCGCCGAGCACGTGCGCGCGCAGGCCGGGCACGACCTCCGCGTTGCCTTCGTAGGCGACGAGCAATCCAGCGCGCGCGATCGGCTCGACATCCTCGCGCCGGTACGAAGCGCGGCGCACGTGGTCGGGGTTGAGCGCGTTCTCGATCTCGACCTTCGGCAGGTAGTGGCGCGCGTTCGGGAAGAGCGGCGCGAGCGCGCCCCCACTCTCGACCACGGCCGCACCGAAGTGATCCCAGTGCGCGTGCGACGCGACGACGTGCGTGACTTCCTGCGGCTTGACGCCGCAGCTCGCGAGCGACTGCTCGAGCGAAACGCTCGCCTCGATGCCGTAAATCCCGCGCTTCTTCGCGTCCCAGCGTGAGCCGATGCCGCACTCGATCACGGCGACGACGTCGCCCTTGCGCGCGAGGAACGGCCGCAGCGCCATCAGGATCCGGTTGTCGGCGTCCGGCGGCGTCATCGAACGCCACATCGTCGCCGGCACGACGCCCCACATCGCGCCACCGTCGAGCCGCAGGTGCCCGTCGGTGAGTTCCGTCACCTCCCAGCCGCCCGCGCGCAGCGAACGCGCGCGGTACGGCGGAGGAGCGGTCGACGCGGGAGCGAGGCTCACGCGGAACCTACTTGAGGATGTTGCGCGCGATGATCAGGCGCTGCACTTCGCTCGTGCCCTCGCCGATCACGCACAGCTTGGCGTCGCGCCACATGCGCTCGACGGGGTACTCGCGGCTGTAGCCCATGCCGCCGTAAATCTGGATCGCGTCGTAGGTGACGCGCATGGCGCATTCGCTGGCGAGCAGCTTGCCCATCGCGGCTTCCTTCGAGTACGGGAGCCCGAGGTCCTTGAGGCGCGCGGCGTGGTACACGAGGTGCCGCGAGGCCTCGATGTCGAGCGCCATGTTCGCGAGCTTGAACTGCACGGCCTGCAGGTCGGCCAGCGTGCCGCCGAAGGCCTCACGCTCCTTCGCGTACTTGAGCGCGCACTCGTAGGCACCTTCCGCGATGCCCAAGCTGAGCGCACCGATCGAGATGCGGCCGCCGTCGAGCGTCTTCATGAAGGTCTTGAAGCCTTCCCCCGTCGGCCCGAGCAGGTGGTCCTTCGGAATGCGCGCGTCCTGGAACACGAGGCTGCCCCAGTCGCTGCCGCGCATGCCGAGCTTGTGCTCCCCCGGTTCGAGCGCGAAACCATCGATGCCCTTGGGCACGACGAAGGCGCTGATGCCCTTGGCGCCGATGCCCGGCGTCGTCACCGCGGTCACGATGAACGTGCCGGCGTAGTTCGCGTTCGTGCAGAAGCACTTGCGGCCGTTGAGGCGCCAGTGCGTACCCTCGTCGACGGCCGTGGTCTGCGTTCCGCCCGAGTCGGAGCCCGCGTTCGGCTCGGTGAGCCCGTAGGCGCCCATGTGGTCGCCGCGGATCAGCCCCGGCACGTATTGATCGCGCAGGTGCATGCCGAAGGCGTAAATCGGCCACGTTCCGAGCGAAACGTGCGCCGCGAGCGTCAGGCCCGTCGAGCCGCAGACCTTCGAGAGCTCCTCCACCGCGAGGCAGTAGGAGAGCGTGTCGCCGCCGGCGCCGCCGACGTCCTCGCTGAACGGGATGCCGGGCAGGCCGAGGTCGACGATCTTCTTCCACGTCTCGACCGGGAAACGGTGCGACTCGTCGATCTCCTGCGCGAGCGGAGCGACCTCGGTGCGCGCGAAGTCGCGCACCATGTCGCGGATCATGAGCTGCTGCTCGGTCAGGTCGAGCCCGTGACGGATGTCGGGGAGGGTGATGGCCATGGTGATTCTGCTCCTAGTACTCGATCTTCCAGCCCGCGGTGCGGCGCGCCTTTTCCGGATTGCCCGACGGCGTGTCGTCGTCGTCCTCGCCGTGGCCCTGGTAGAAGTCCTTGCTGCGCCCGCTGCCGACCCACTCGATCAGCGCGGCCCGCGAGAACTTCCACTCGCGGCCGATCTTGCGCGCGGGCAGGTCCTGCGAATGCAGCACCTTGTTGAACGTCTTGACGCTGACGCCGAGCAGCTCGGCCGCTTCTTCGATCGTCAGGATGTCGCGTTGCGCGTTGGTGTCGCTCATGACTGCGCTCCTTCGGCCTTCCAGCGCTTCTCCATCTCGCCCTGGATCCACTTCGCGATCGCCTCGGTTGGCGTGCCGGGCCCGAAGAGCTTGGCGTAGCCGCCACTCTCGAGCGCCTGCATGTCGTCCTGCGGGATGATGCCGCCGCCGGTGAGCAGCACGTGGCCCATGCCGCGCTTGACGAGCTCCGCCCGCACGCGCGGGAAGAGCGCCATGTGCGCGCCGGAGAGGATCGACAGCCCGACGACGTCGACGTCTTCTTGCGCCGCGATTTCCGCGATCGCCTCGGGCGTCTGGTGCAGGCCGGTGTAGATCACCTCCATGCCGTGATCGCGCAGCGCGCTCGCGACGGTCTTCGCGCCGCGGTCGTGGCCATCGAGGCCGGGCTTGCCGACAAGGACTCGGATCTTGCGTAGGGTCATTTGCATCTCGCTAGAGCTTCTTCCAGAGAGCCGTCAGGCCTTGCTTGGCGATCCAGCCCGTGCCCAGGCACGAGGCGCCGATGAACAGCGCCCACGCACCCGAGCGCGGAATGTGCAGTTCCCCGATCCCCAGCCCGCGGATCAGGAAGTCGATCCCGACGACGACCGTGACGATCGCCGGCACGATCAGGAGCAGCGTGACGAGCTGCACGAGCGGGTTGGTTCCTCGGGCCATGGCGCTCAGAGGATCTTGGGTTCCTTGTAGTGCCCGAACTCGGCGCGCAGCACGTCGGCGATCTCGCCCAGCGTGCAGTCGGCGTGCGCGGCGGCCACGAAGCGCTCGAGCAGGTTGTCCTGCCCCTTGCACGCGTCGTGGATCTCGTCGAGCGCGCGCTTGGCCTTCGACGCATCGCGCTTCTTGCGCAGCTCGGCGAGCCGCTGGTGCTGCTCGCGCTCGACCGCCGGATCGATCTTGTGCAGCTCGATCGTCGGGCCCTTGTCGTCCTCGACGTAGCAGTTGACGCCGACGACACGCTTGGAGCCACGCTCGACCGCCGCCTGGTAGGCGATCGCCGAACGGTGGATCTCCTTCTGGATGTAGCCCTGCTCGGTCGCCGGCACGACACCGCCGCGACGCTCGATCTCGGCGAAATAACGCTCCGCCTCAGCCTCGAGCCGGTTGGTCAGCGCCTCGACGTAGTACGAGCCGCCGAGCGGGTCGATCACGTGCGCGACCTCGATCTCCTCCGCGATCACCTGCTGCGTGCGCAGCGCGATCTTCACGGCCTTCTCGGTCGGCAGCGAGAGCGTCTCGTCCATCGAGTTGGTGTGCAGCGACTGCGTGCCACCGAGCACCGCCGCGAGCGCCTCGAAGGCCGTGCGCACGATGTTGTTCTCCGGCTGCTGCGCCGTCAGCGATACGCCCGCAGTCTGCGTGTGGAAGCGCACCATCCACGAGCGCGGATCCTTGGCGCCGAATGTGTCGCGCAGCTTGCGCGCCCAGATGCGGCGCGCCGCGCGGAACTTGGCGATCTCCTCGAAGAAGTCGAGGTGGCTGTCAAAGAAGAACGACAGCCGCGGCGCGAACTCGTCGACGTCGAGCCCGGCCGCCTTGCCGCGCCGCACGTACTCCATGCCGTTGGCGAGCGTGAAAGCGAGCTCCTGCGCCGCCGTCGAGCCGGCCTCGCGGATGTGGTAACCCGAGATCGAGATCGTGTTCCACTGCGGCACCTTGCGCGCGCAGTAGCCCATCACGTCCGTGATCATGCGCAGCGCGGGCTCGGCCGGGACCAGCCACGCGTGCTGCGCCTGGTATTCCTTGAGGATGTCGTTCTGCACGGTGCCGCGCAGCAGCTTCGGGTCGACGCCCTGCCGCTCGCCGCAGGCGATGTAGAACGCGAGCAGGATCGGCGCGGGCCCGTTGATGGTCATCGAGGTCGAGACCTCGGCCATCGGGATGCCGCTCATCAGCACTTCCATGTCGGCGAGCGAGCTGATCGCGACGCCGACCTGCCCCACTTCGCCGAGCGAATGCGCGTGGTCGGAGTCGTAGCCCATCAGCGTCGGGAAGTCGAAGGCCGTCGAAAGGCCCGTCTGCCCGTGCGCGAGCAGGAACTTGAAGCGCTCGTTGGTCTGGCGCGCGCTGCCGAAGCCCGCGAACTGCCGCATGGTCCACAGGCGGCTGCGGTACATCGTCGGATGCACGCCGCGGGTGTACGGGAACGCGCCGGGGTACCCGAGCTCGCTCTCGAACTCGCCGGGCGCGTCCTCGGGACCGTAGAGCGGCTTGAGCGGCGCGCCCGACAGGCTCGTGAACTCCACGCCGCGCTTCTTCGCCGCGTCGAACTCCTGCTGCCACAGCGCGCGCGCGTCGATCGACTGGACGTTCGTCTGCCTGCGTTCGTTGCTCATCCCCGAACCTCCGCGGGCCGCGTGAGCCCGTGCGTGATCTCTTCCAGGAGCGCTGCGGCGATCGCATGCGGCGACACGCCACGCCCCAGTTCCGTCTCGACGCGCCCGCGCAAGCCTTCCGGTCCCCACAAGCGCTCCGCGAGCTGTTCCGACACCGAGTGACGGACCTGCTCGACGCGCTTCTTCGTGCGCGCAGCCCCGAGTCCGCTCGCTTCGACGTGCGCGCGATGCTGCGCCACGGCCTCGAGCACGTCCTCGATGCCCTTCGACGTGCCCGCGCTCGCGCCGACCACCGGAACGTGCCACGCGCGCTTGGTGAAGCGCACGTGCACGGCTTCGGTGAGGTCGTTCATCAGGCGCTCGGCGCCCGGCAAGTCGCTCTTGTTGACGACGAGCACGTCCGCGACCTCGAGCAGCCCCGCCTTCATCGCCTGGATGCCGTCACCGGCACCCGGGCACAACACGACGACGACCGTGTCGGCCGCGTCCAGCACGTCGTACTCGGCCTGACCGACACCGACGGTTTCGAGCAGGATCGTCGCGAAGCCGAAGGCGTCGAGCACGTCGCAGGCGCTCGCCGCCGCGCGCGCGAGGCCGCCGTGGCTGCCACGCGACGCCATCGAGCGGATGTACACGCCCGGATCCATCGTGCGGTCGTCCATGCGGATGCGGTCGCCGAGCAGCGCTCCACCGGTGAACGGGCTCGACGGGTCGACGGCGCAGATGCCGACGGTGCGCTCGCGCGAGCGCTCGATCCGCGCAAGTTCGTTGACGAGCGTGCTCTTGCCCGCGCCCGGCGGCCCGGTGACGCCGATGCGCCACGCGCGCCCGACCTTGGTCCAAAGTGCCGCCAATTCCGCGGCAAAACGTGCGTCGCCGTTTTCGGCCCAGCTGATCAAGCGCGCGAGCGCGGTGCGATCCCCGCGTTCGATGCGTGCAGCGAGCGTCTCGACGGCGGCCACGTGCGTCGCTCCGGTCCTAGCCGATCACCGAACGGGCGATCACGAGGCGCTGGATGTCGGTCGCACCCTCGTAGATCTCGGTGATGCGCGCATCGCGGAAGAGCCGCTCGGCGATGAAGTGGTCGGTGTAGCCCGCGCCCCCGTGGATCTGCAGGCACTCGTCGGCGCAGAAGTTGGCCGTCTGCGACGCGAACAGCTTCGCTTCGGCCGCCTGACGACCGCAGGGCTCGCCGCGGTCGCGCAGCCACGCCGCCTTCTGCACGAGCATGCGCGAGGCGGAGAGGCGCGTCTGCATGTCGGCAATCTTGTGCTGGATGGCCTGGAAGTGCGCGATCGGCTTGCCGAACTGCACGCGCACCTTCGCGTAGCTGATCGCCTCCTCGAGGCAGGCCTGTCCGATGCCGACCGACTGCGCGGCGATGCCGATGCGACCGCCGTCGAGAGTGTCCATCGCGATCGGGAAGCCCTTGTCGAGCGCTCCCACCATGTTCGCGGCCGGAACGCGGCACTTGTCGAACTGCAGCTCGACCGCGGGTGAGCCGCGGATGCCGCACTTGAGCTCCTTCTTGCCGACGATGCAGCCGGGCGTCGAGGTCTCGACCAGGAACGCGCTGATGCCCTTGGCCTTCGGCACGTCGGGGTTGGTGCGCGCGTACACGAGCGCGAGCCCCGCCATCGAACCCGAAGTGACCCAGATCTTCGTGCCGTCGAGCACGTAGTGGTCGCCGTCCTTGACCGCGCGCGTCGAGAGCGCCGCCGCGTCGGAGCCCGAACCCGGCTCGGTCAGGCAGTAGGCGCCGATCCACTCGCCACTCGCGAGCTTCGGCAGGAAGCGCTTCTTCTGCTCCGCGTTGCCGTACTTCATCAGCGGCGAGCACAGGAGGCTGTTGTGCACGCTGACCGTGACGCCGGTCGCGCCGCAGCCGCGGTTGAGCTCCTCCAGCACGATCGAGAGCGCGAGATTCCCCAGGCCAGAACCGCCGTACTCCTCCGAGACCGTCAGGCCCCAGAAGCCCAGCTCGCCGATCAGCTTGAGCACTTCCGCGTCGAGGTGCTCCTGCCGGTCGTGCTTCGTGGCGCGCGGCTTGAGCTCACGCTCGGCGAACTCGCGCGCGGCGTCGCGGACCATCGTCAGTTCTTCGCTCAGTTCGAACATGGCTGGCTTTTCCCGTGGTTTTCGGTCGGTGTTCGTCGTGCTGTCGCGCGCTCGGGCCGCTCTCAATAGTCGTAGAAGCCCTTCTTCGACTTCCGTCCCAGGCGCCCGGCCGCGACCATGCGCTTGAGCAGCGGGCAGGGCCGGTACTTGTCGTCGCCGAGTCCTGTGTGGAGCACGTTGAGGATGTCGAGGCAGACATCGAGGCCGATCAGGTCGGCGAGCGCCAGCGGCCCCATCGGATGGTTCATGCCGAGCTTCATCACCGTGTCGATGCCCTCCTTGGTCGCGACGCCTTCCATCAGGCAGTACACGGCCTCGTTGATCATCGGCATCAGCACGCGGTTCGACACGAACCCCGGATAGTCGCTCGCTTCGACCGGCACCTTGCCGAGCGCCTCCGAGCAGGCGACAACCCTGGCCGTCGTTTCCGCCGACGTTTCCTGCCCGCGGATGACCTCGACGAGCTTCATCAGCGGCACCGGGTTCATGAAGTGCATCCCGATCACCTTGTCGGGACGCTTCGTGCTCGCCGCGATCGCGGTGATCGAGATCGAGCTCGTGTTCGTCGCGAGGATGCACTCCGGCCCGGTGAGCGCGTCGAGCTGCTGGAACACGCTCTTCTTGATCGCCTCACGCTCCGAAACGGCCTCGACCACGAGCGCCGCGCCCTTGACCGCGTCCATCGCGCTCGAGGGCCTTACGTTCGCGAAGGCCGCATCCGCCGCTTCCTTCGTCAGGGCGCCCTTCGACGCGAACTTGTCGAGGCTCGCGCGGATCGCGGCGACGCCCTTCTCGAGGCCCTTGGCGTCGATGTCGACCAGCGCCACCTGACTGCCGTGGGTCGCGAACGTCTGCGCGATCCCGTTGCCCATCGTGCCCGCGCCGATGACGGCGACCTTGTCGTAGAAAGCCATGACTACAGCGCCTCCACGGCCATCGAGACCGCATTGCCGCCACCCAGGCACAAGGACGCCATGCCCCGCTTCGCGCCGCGCTGCTTCAGCGCGTGCAGCAGCGTCGTGAGCACGCGGCAACCGCTCGCGCCGATCGGGTGACCGATCGCGACCGCACCGCCGTTGACGTTGACCTTCGCGGGATCGAGCTCGAGCACCTTGGTGAGCGCGAGCGCCGCCGACGAGAAGGCTTCGTTGATCTCGTGCAGGTCAAAGTCGCTGGGCTTCATCCCGAGCTTGGCCGCGACGCCCTTGATCGACACTTCCGGCGCCATCATCACCCACTCCGGCGCGCAACCGCCGGTGCCGTACGCGAGCACGCGGGCGAGCGGCTTGCAGCCGAGCTGCTTCGCACGTTCCGCGCTCATCACGACCACCGCCGATGCTCCGTCGTTGATCGACGACGCGTTGGCCGCCGTCACCGTGCCGCCGTCGGGCTTGAAGGCCGGCTTGAGCTTGGCGATGCCCTCGGCCGTCGTGTCGCCCTTGACACCCTCGTCGGTGTTGAACTGGATCGGATCGCCCTTGCGCTGCGGGATCGCGACCGCGAAGCGCTCGTCCGTGAAGCGCCCGGCCGCGGTGGCCTCGGCGGCGCGGCGATGGCTCTGCGCCGCGAACTCGTCCTGCATCTGGCGCGTGATGCCGTACTTCTCGGCCACCTTCTCGCCCGTGATGCCCATGTGGAAGTCGTTGTAGATGTCCCACAGGCCGTCCCAGACCATCGAGTCGATCAACTTGCCGTGGCCCAGCCTCACACCCGCGCGCGCCTCGGGCAGCAGGTACGGCGCGTTGGTCATGCTCTCCATGCCCCCGGCGACGATCAGCTCGGCATCGCCGGCGCGGATGGCTTGGGCGGCGAGCATCACGGACTTGAGGCCGGAGCCGCACACCTTGTTGACCGTGAACGAGCCGACGCGGTCGGGAATGCCGGCCTTGCGGGCCGCCTGACGGGCCGGGTTCTGGCCGAGCCCCGCCTGCAGGACGTTGCCCATGATGACCTCGTCCACGGCGTCGACCGGGACGCCGGCGCGGCGCAGGGCCTCGGCGATCGCAAGGGCCCCGAGGTCGGGCGCGCGGAAGCCCGCCAGCGAGCCCTGGAACTTGGCGATCGGGGTGCGGCAGGCGCCGACGAGGACAACTTCCTTCACGGTGGGTGCTCCGGTTGAAACGGGTCGGGAGAGCGCGAACGCAAGCAGGATACGCCGCGACCCGAATTCCCTCCACCTTCCCGCGAACGTAGTCCGAGCGGAAGTCCAGCGGAGTGGAATGTCGCGAGACGAAGCGCTTGCATCACGCCCCCTCGCTTCCTATTCCGTGACGCAGGGCCGGACCACCATTGGACGAACGGGAACTCGTCGAAGGACTGCGCGAGCGGCGCGACGACGCGGTCAGCGTCTTCCTCGAGCGTTACCGCCCGCTGTTCCAGCACTGCATCGCCAATTTCGAGTCGGACCCGACGACGCGGGAGGACCTGTTCCAGGACCTCGTCTGGCACGTGCTCGAGCGCCTGCAGAACGACTCCTTCGACCCCGCGCGCGGCAGTTTCGGCACGTGGGCCTACCGCGTCGCGTGGTGCCGCTGCGTCGACCTCAAGCGCAAGACGAACGCCGCGCGGCGCGTGCGCGTCTCGCTGCCGGGGGACGAGCTGCCCGAGCAGGTCGACCCTTCCGGCCCGCTGCCGGAGTCGATCGCCGACCGCGAGATCGGGCGGACGGTGCGCCACGCGATCGCCCAATTGCCGCCGGAAGAGCGCCAGCTGCTCGTCCTGCGCTTCGTGGAGCACCGCACGCTGATCGACATCGCGGCCGAGCTCTCGATCACGGTCGAGCAGACCAAGTACCGTCTCAAGCGCGCCGCCAGCGCGCTCCGCAAGGAACTTCTGTCGCGGCTGCCGCGGAGCGAGCTCGCGGAATGAGCGGTTTTGGTCGGGAAGATCGCCCGCGGCGGCACAAACCTGCGGAATCGGGGCGAGAGATGTCCGCCCGCACCCCCCCGTTCCCGCCGGAAGGCGCCGCCCCCCGTCCGGGCGAGTTCCAGCCCGGCAGCGCGCCGG
>JABWBL010000552.1 GCA_013360535.1 Planctomycetaceae bacterium | reverse complement strand
CTCGCCCCACGCGGCCGCAGGCCTTCGAGCGAGGCCCGCGCCTCCGCCTGCGCATCCGGCGCCGCGAGCAGGTAGTGCGCGACGAAACGCTGCTCGCGTTCCGACAGCACGCAGGCCGCGTGCTGCTCCCAAGCCGCGCGATCGAGCGCCTTGGGATCGGATTCCGCGGGCTCTTGCGCGGCGACGAGCGCCACGAGCAGGGTGAGGGCGTGGTGCATCATCGGACTGGATACGTGGCGAGCACCCAGGCGCGCCATTGTTCGTCGAACTGCAGCAGGTTGATCCCGTAGACCTTCTGGAACGCGTCGCGCGCGGCGACCTTCTTGCGCAGCTCGCGGCACAGCTGGTGGAATTTCCTCGCGTCGAGCGCGAACAGGTAGTCGCAGTAGCTGAAGGACTGCGCGTGCATCGCGAGCTTGAGCCCGTCGGTGTTGAGCTGCATCACTTCCGCCGCCGGCGCGACCTCGCCGGCCGCGACCATCTTGCGCACGACCGGCTTCCACTTGCCGCCCTTGAAGTCGACGTTGGAGTTCTGCTCCTCGTAGCAGTAGTTGTCGCACAGGCCGAAGTAGCGCTCCTCGAACCAGTGCGCGACGCCCTCGTCGACCCAGCCGCCCTTGATGTTGCCGACCCACTGCGAAGGTTCCTGGTGCGACAGCAGCAGGTGCACGACGTTGTGCACGAGCGTGCGGTGCAGCGTGGGGTCGTCCTTGACGAACTGCTTCGAGCCGCACATCGAGAACGCGATCGTCCCGCCCATCAGCTTCGTGCCGCGCGCGCTGGTCTGGCCGACGAAGTGCGACGAGCCCTGCTCCTGGTCGCGCTGGTTGCCCCACACGAACACGCGGCCACGGCTCTTGAAGCCCGCGGACGTCGTGCCGAAGGAGTCGCAGTAGTCCTTGAAGAGCGTCTCGAGGCGCTCGGCGTAGAGGTGCATCAGCTCGTGCTGCTTCACCTCGCGCTTGTCGACCTTGAGCGACTCGACTTCCCACACGAGCACGAAGTGGTCGGTGACGACCTTCGCGACCTTGCGCTTCATCTGGCCGTCGATCTCGTCGCTCGCACCCTTGCAGGCCTTCGAGCGGTCGCGCTTCTTCTCGAGCACGCCGTCCCAGCGCGGGTTCTCGCAGTCCGTGCAGTCGAGCCAGCCCGCGCCGCCGCATTCGGCGCACTCGGCGACGTGCGAGCAGAACAGCACCGAGTCCTCTAACGGCATCTCGCCCTTGTCGTGCTTCGAGCACGGCAAGCGCCCCTCGTTCTTGCACGGCACGCAGCGCACGAGCGGCGCGTCGTCGGGCTTGCGCTCCTGCGACAGCGCCAGCGGCGCGGCAGCGAGAAGCGCGAGCAGCACGACGACGAGCGCCTTCACAGCAAGGCCTCGATGATCTGCGTCTTGGGATCGAAACCACGCAGCTGGATGCGCCGCGGAAGTCCTTCGGGCAACGCGGCCTTCGGCGCGAGCCCGACGAGCTCGCTCTCGAGGATCTTCACGCCCGCCTCGCCGGCGAGCTTCTCGACTTCCGCGTACACACGCTCGAGTCCCGTCGAGCGGTAGTCGCACACGTTCATCGAGACCTGCGCGCACTTGGGCGCGTCGATCGCGAAGCCCATGGCCTTGATGCCCTTCAAGCCGCCGTCCTTCTCGCGGATCTTCTTCGCGATCGCCTTGGCGAGTGCCAGGTCCTCGCTGGCGAGGTTGATGTTGTAGGCGATCAGGATCTGGCGCGCGCCGATCACCGTCGCTCCCGCGGTCGGGTGCAGCGCGTTCTTCGGGCCCTCGTCGGGCACGCGCGTCGGATCGTTCACCACCGCCTCGCGCAGCTTCTCGAAGCCGATGTTGCGCACGTCCGGCAGGTTGCGGCGCGCGGGCGTGCGCGCAGCGGACTCGTAGAAGTACACGGGGATCGAGAGCTCGCGACCGACGCGGGCACCGAGCGCGTGCGCAAGCGCGACGCACTCGTCCATGCTCGAACCTTCGAGCGGAATGAACGGCACGACGTCGGTCGCGCCGATGCGCGGATGCTCGCCCTCGTGCTTCGTCAGGTCGATCGCCTGCGCCGCCTTCTCGATCGCGCGGAACGCGGCCTCGGCCGCCGCCTTGCCCTCGCCGACCAGCGTCACGACCGAGCGGTTGTGGCTCGCGTCGCTGCTGCGGTCGATCACGCGCACGCCGGCGACGGAACGGATCGCGTCGAGGATCGGCTCGAGCACCTCGGGACGGCGACCTTCACTGAAATTGGGAACGCACTCGACCAGACCCATCGACGTTGGACTCCGCAGGCTGTGGGGAAAAAGCCACGCGAAGGGCGCGCGGCGGAAGCAGGATCCTAGCGACTCGCGCTGCGCCGGTAGACGACCTGCCCCGAACGCACGACGGCCTGCACAGGGTTGCGGCCGAGCTCGTAGGCGAGGTGGCGGTGGTTGGGCAGGTCGAGCACGACCAGATCCGCGCGTTTTCCCGGCTCCAGCGAGCCCGTCACGGCCCCGCGGCCGAGCGAGCAGGCGGCGTTGAGCGTCGAGGCGGTCAGGCACTCGGCGGCGCTCAGCCGGTAGCGCAGCGCGGCCCAGGAAATGACCTCGGGCATGCTCTGCAGGTAGCAGGAACCCGGATTGAAGTCGGTCGAGATCGCGATCGCGACGCCGCGGTCGGCGAGCCGCCGCCCGGGAGCCTCGCGTTCCTGCCGCAGGAACAGCGGCA